>CALFVL010000144.1 GCA_937928425.1 uncultured Verrucomicrobiales bacterium | reverse complement strand
AGATTCTGACTTTTGATCTTCTTGCCCCTCCTGAGGCTGTTCGCTCTGCTGTTGGTCTTGTTCAGGGTTCTCGTTCTGTTCGCCCTGCTGGTCTTGCTGCTCCTTCTCACCCGGCGAGTTCTGCCCTTCATCTTTATCAGGCGATTCCTCTTCACCCTGCTCCCCCTGATTCTGCTCTTGCTTGTCCTCGTCCTCGTTCTTTTCGTTTTCTGATTTTTGACCTTCTTGTTTTTGCTCCTGTTTCTGCTCCTGTTCCTGTTTTTCTTGCTCGATTTGGCGGAGGAACGTTCTGACTTGTTCTAAGTTTTTAGAAGCCTTACTGTCGTTCGGGTCTATCACTAAAGCGGCTTCGTACTGTTCTACGGCGCCTTGCCATGCTTTCATTTTTCCGTCTCCTTCGCGGGGAACTCCTAGATAGAACAGGCTGGTGGCGAGTCCGTAGTGCGCTTGCTGCTGGACCTTAAGATCATCTGAGGCGAGAGCTTCACTAAAGGAGTCTGCTGCGGCTTCCCAACTCTTCGCTTGAAAGGCTGCGGAACCTGCTGCGAGGTGAAGACTCGCTGCTCGCTTACCAGCTTCTCCTTCTGCGGCGAGGCGGAAGAACTGATAGGCCTCTGCGGAATCACCCCGATCTAGAGCTTCTCGGCCATCACTTATGAAACTCGCTTCAGCTGAGGGGAGCGTTAGGAAGATAGCGAAGAGCGCGACCACCGAACGCAGGGGAAGAATACGAACACAGATTGAGAGCATAAGAAGCACGAGACCCGAGAGAAGGAACCATTGATGAGCAGGTTTCGCAACCCGCTGGTGTTTACCTTCTTCTCTAAAGCGATCCATTTCACTTAATGCGGAATCGAGTTTACGGAGAAAGTCTGCCCCCATCCCGCGAGAGTAAATGCCTTGGGTTTTCGAGGCTACGGTCTGGAGAGCCTCTTCATTCAGCTGAGTGAAGACCGGACTGCCCGTGCGGTCTCGGAATTTCCCATCATGATGCCGAGGGTCTGGGATGAAGGCCCCCTCTGGACTGCCCATGCCCAGTGCGTAAATGAAGACACCCTCCTTGGCTGCGCGGGCTGCGGCTGCTTCCACTCCGCCGGTAGAGTTCTCACCATCACTAAAGACGACCATAATGTGACTTTGCTGGCCACTCTGGGTGAGGAGGTGAACAGCATCATCAATCGCCCCACTCAAGTTCGATCCACCATAAGGGATGTCAGCCGGGTCAAGCTGGGCGAGGGTCTGTTCTACGAAGCTGTGATCGAGGGTAAGGGGAGATTGGATGAGATTTTCGCCGGCATAAAGGAGCACGCCAACTCGATCATTCGGGAATTTTTCTAAGATCTCTAGCGCGGCAGCCCGGGAGGCTTGGAGACGATTTGGCTGGGTATCCTCCGCCAGCATACTGCGCGAGATATCGATACAGAAGAGGAGGTTACGCCCTTCACTCTCCACCTCGATCCACTCTTCTCCGGCTTCAGGCTGGGCTAGAGCGATGATGAGCCCCGCGAGGCCAAAGAGGGCGAGGGCGTAGGAAAGATAAGAAAGCCAGGCGGGGCCCACTCGGCTAA
Organism: uncultured Verrucomicrobiales bacterium; assembly: GCA_937928425.1. Taxonomy (GTDB): domain Bacteria; phylum Verrucomicrobiota; class Verrucomicrobiia; order Verrucomicrobiales; family Akkermansiaceae; genus SW10. The sequence goes on along the minus strand of CALFVL010000144.1, from coordinate 17,298 downwards.
GCCTTCCTTGTAGGCGTGGAGCGAGGAGTTTTTTCCAAGCCTGACCACGGCGCTTACGAGCGAGCCAAAAAATCAAGGCAAGCAGCGGAAGGCTGATGAGGCAAAGAAGCCATTCGGGCTGATGCAGTCTCATGGCAGGGGAGGCGGGTTCATGGCAGAGTAGGTGAGGAAGGCGAAGATAAGAATGACTGAAGGACCTATGAACCATGGGTAGAGTTCCTTACGGACGACCCAAGTGTTCCGTTTAACCTCGGTTTTTTCTAACTCGTCAATACTGTTAAAGGCTTCTCTTAGTCCTGTGTAGTCGAGTGCGCGGTAGTAATCTCCTCCGGTTATTTTAGAAATTTCCTTGAGTGTTTCGGTATCGAATTCCTGCCCGGTTGTCCGGCCTGCGAGCCGCCCCTGAGGAGTTCCGATCGCGACTGGGTAGATCTTGATATCGAGGTCCGAGACGATGCTCGCGGCCTCTAGTGGTGAGAGCTGTCCCGAGTTACTCGCACCATCAGTCACGAGGACGATGACCTTACTCTTGTGAATGGCAGGCTCAGTGTCTTCATCTCGCTTGAGTTTTTCTAGCCGTTCCCCAGCGGCCATGATGGCACTGCCGATGGCTGTGCCACTCTCAGTGCGGCTATTGACGAGGGCGATATCCCGTAACTTGAGCTCGAGAATCTGATGATCGAGCGTGATCGGTGCAGCGGTGTAGGGCCGAGCTGCGAAGGTGACGATGCCCACGCGGTCATCAGGGCGCCGCTTTATGAATTCATTGATAATTTTTTTAGCAGCCTCGATCCTTCGCTCTGGGCGCCTCATCGTCCCCGTGCTGTCAAAGAAATCAGCGGTCGACATAGAGTAAGAGACATCGAGCGCGATTAAAATGTCAATCCCGCTGGCACTGCGAGAGGTCCGGCTTTTCGCTTCTTGTGGTCTCGCCATCGCAATGATCGCGGGGATCAGCATGAGCGGTAGAATCAGAGGAAGGAAACGGAAGTTTCCCTTTTTGGGCTTCACTCCGAGCGTAGCGAGCACTCGCAGTGTCGGGAAAATGATCCAATTTTTGAGCCCTTGCTGGTGACCCAGAAGCATGAGTAAAGGAATGACCAGAAGTAAAAGAAGCCACCAAGGCTCTGCTAAAACGTAATCGTTAAAAAGAGTCATGACCGGATATTCTGAGCTGAGTGGATCGTTTTAAGACAGTGCTTGGACTGTCCTATGAAGGCTTGCGCACGAGTGGGGTCGGCTTTGGAACGAGAATACTTCGCCTCATTTAGATCGCTGAGAAGATTTTCGGCTTCTGAGGGAAGTTCACCTTGGCGAGCCCTAAATTCCTCCACGGTTTCATAAAGCGCAGGTTCTGACAAAGAGCCGGCTAGATAGGTGCGGAGACTGAGCGAGCACTGAGCGGCCACCTCAGCAAGAGGGCGCGTTTCACATTCTCCTTCTATTTCACCTAAACTCTGGAGGGCTGCTGCATAAAAATCTTTGGGAGGGAGGGTGGGGGAAGCGGGCTGCATTCCCTGAAAATGACGAAAAAGAAAGTAGAAGATGGAAAGGATGAAGAGCACGGCCACTACGGTAAGGGCCCAGACCCAAGGCGGAGTGCCGGGGAGGTAAGTGACCGGATCTGGGAGGCCGTGATCGAGGCTGGGGGAGGTATCGGGATCCATGCTTAGCGGCGGCGGAGGGCTCGGCGTTGAAAAAGGCGATGTAGGTCTGAGAGGTAGTCGTGTTGAGTTGAAATGTAAGCGGAGTCGATGCCGTGTTTATTGAAAAAAGAGTCTAGGCCTTCACGGTACCGCCTAGAGAGTTTCTCCATGCCCATACGGGTATTACTGTTCGAGGTATTGACGAGAATTTCTTGCCCCGTCTCAGGATCTCTCAGGTAGACCTTACCTACATTAGGAAGTTTTTTCTCCAGAGGATCGAGCAGAGGCAGGGCGATGAGGTCATGCTGGCGGGCTAGAGAGCCGAGTGATTTTTCAAATCCCCAATCAACGAAATCAGAAATCATAAAAATGAGACCTTTTCGCTTGAGCGTCTGTAAGAGAAACTTGGCAGCTTCAGAAATCGCAGTGTTAGGGTCTGCGGGTTTCACCGTGAGAATCTCGCGCACTGCCCGTAGGACTGATCGCCCCCCCTTAGCAGGAGGCAAGTAGAGGACGGGCTCTTTAGCAAATAAAAGGAGTCCCACTTTATCTCCATTATAGCGGGCACTAAAGCCCAGGAGGGCTGCGAGTTCAGCAGCTCGCTCACGCTTACTTAGAAAGTCACTCCCATAATCAGTCGAGCCGGAGATATCCACAGCGAGGATGACTGAAAGTTCACGCTCTTCTCTAAATTTACGAATGTAAGGAGCCTCCATCCGTGCAGTGACATTCCAGTCGATAAAGCGGATCTCATCTCCGGGCTGATACTCACGGAACTCATCAAAGTCTAAACCTTGCCCCCGCACCGAGGAGGCGTAGTCACCAGAGAAAACATCCTGAGCTAAACGACGAGCACGAATCTCGACTCGGCGGACCCGGCGCATGATTTCTTCGATACTTTCTTCCTCGTCCATCTGGTGGAAGTTTTTTAAATGTTCACGCTTCAAAAAGGGAGTTCAAAAAACGAGAGTTTGGTATGTGTGAACAGGCAGCGGGGAAGCGCTTGGATCGAGGGACAGACTGTGATAATAAAAAGCATGAATAGTTTGATAAAACATCTCGAAGAGGGGAAGGAGCTTTCGGCTCGCGAGGTGGAGGTCGCGGCAAGTTATCTTCTCGATGAAGAAGGCGAACTTGAGAAAAAAGCCCACCTTTTAAAGGCCCTTGCTGTAAAGGGAGAAACTGCGGCTGAGATCGCGGAATTTGTCACCGTGTTTCTTGAAAAAGCGGTTAAACCCTCATTTTACGGGCAGAACTTCGAGGGACCTACGATCGATGTCTGTGGCACCGGAGGAGATAAGCTGGACCTTTTTAACGTCTCTACCACCAGTATGTTTCTCGTGGCTGCGGCAGGGGGAATCGTGGTGAAGCACGGGAACCGAGGGATCACTTCTAAGAGCGGAGGGGCAGATGTTTTAGAAGCACTCGGCATCGCGATTGATTTACCTTCAGACCGGGTGGGGATCTGCTTAGAGCAGGCTGGGGTCGGCTTTCTCTTCGCCCCTCAATATCACCCAGCTTTTAAAGCGGTGGTGCCCGTTCGCAAGATGCTTGCGGAACAGGGACAACGAAGCATTTTTAATCTCACCGGACCTTTGCTAAATCCGGCGAATCCCGAGTGTCAATTGGTGGGAGTTTTTGATCAAAACCTCTGCCCCGTCTTTGCAGAAATTTTGCATAGATTAGGGCGCGATAGTGCTTGGGTAGTGAATGGGGCGACTGCTGATGCCCGCTCGGTTGATGAGCTGAGTTTGATGGGGTCTACAAGAATCTGCAAATCGGGTCGTTATCAAAAACTAGTCGATGAAGAGGTTTCTCCGCAGGATTTCGGCTTAGAGACCACGGAAGTGGCTACTCTTAAGGGTGGTGATGCTCGCGAAAATGCCGAAATCTTGGAAGCCATTCTCGCAGGGAGAGAAGGCGGCCCTAAGCGCGATATGGTTCTCCTGAATGCAGCTGCCGCTATCTCCTGTGCCGGACTCGCTGATGACATCGGAGCGGGTTTAGAAAAAGCTCGCGAGGTGATACGGGATGGCAGTGCTCTAGAGCGTCTTCGCCTCCTTCAAGAACACGCGAAAGCCTAAGAGTCCCCTAGACAAGCCGCGAGAATATCCTCGATCTTAGCGAGACGCCCGACTCCTTGATAACCGCATGCGAGATCACCCTCAGCCGGATCGATAAATTTCACCCCATCTTTTTTAAGTTGTTCTAAATTCCGCTGCGTAGCCGGGTGGAGCCACATTTTTCCATTCATAGCAGGGGCAATGAATTTAGGAGTCTCAGGCGGCAGGGCAAGATAAACTGCGGAAAGAGGGTCTGGAGCGAGGCCATTTACGAATTGCCCCAGAGTGTCAGCACAAGCAGGTGCCACGAGGAAGAGATCGGCATTATCCGCTAGCTCAATATGGCCGGGTTTCCACGAATTTTTCTCATCTTCCCAAGACCCTAAAACGGAGTGGCGTGAAAGAACTTGCAGGGTAAAAGGGGTGATGAATTCAGTGGCCGCCTTAGTCATGACCACGTGGACATCATGGCCGAGTTTAGTAAACTGGCTCGCAAGATCTGCGGCCTTATATGCGGCAATAGAGCCTGTGATTCCTAGGACGATGTTCATTTGAGGCGAGAAATTCGCAGACGTTCTGCAAGAATGAGGGATTTGAAATTGAGATAATCCTCCTCACGAGTGGTCGAAAGAAGACGGTAAGAGTAATCGGACCAATGAGTCATTTCCTCGAGTGCATTTTTCATACGTAGTGCGATGATTTCCTGAGCATCAGTGCCACGTCCAGTGAGACGAGCCAAGAGTTCTTCCTCACTAGGAGGCATGACGAATAAATCAGTCAGAGCGGTCTGAATTTCAGGATCATGACAGGTGCGGACTTGGGCCGCTCCTTGAACATCAATGTCCATGACGACGTCCCGCCCCTTCGCGAGGTGGTCTAGAACTTCTGACTTCAGAGTGCCATAGAAATTCCCATGAACTTCGGCATGTTCCAGAAGCTCACCCGCTGCGATGCGGGCGCTAAAGTCCTCCTGCCTGAGGAAGTGGTAATCTTGCCCATCTACCTCACCTTCCCGAGGAGAGCGCGTGGTGCAGGAAATAGAATAGTGAGCTTCCCCCTCATCTGCAAGACGACGGCACAAGGTGGTTTTGCCAGATCCCGAAGGCCCTGAGACTAGAAGGAGAATTCCACTGCGTGAAGTCACGGGAAGAAGCTAGGGGAGAGGGGACTAAAGGTAAAGAGGGGAACTCTAGGATACTTTTTTCGATCTTTCTAAGATTCACCCATTTTTGAGACTGACCCGTAAAGGGAAGGCCCTAGGATCAGCCCATGCCGAAGGTGGAAGTCATGTCCGAAACTCTAGCCAGCCAAGTGGCTGCTGGAGAGGTCATCGAGCGCCCGGCCAGTGTCATTAAAGAATTAGTGGAAAACGCGATTGATGCGGGGGCACGGAAGATCGAGATCGAGATTCAGAAAGGAGGAGTGGCGATGCTGCGCGTGCGGGATGATGGCTGCGGGATGACTACGGAGGATGCCCTGCGTTCCCTAGAGCGTCACGCTACGAGTAAATTACGCACTTCCGAGGACTTAAATGAGATTTCAACCTTAGGATTCCGAGGAGAGGCCTTACCAAGCATCGCGAGTGTTTCGCGCTTTACGATGTCCACCCGCGAGGCCGATACGACAGAGGGAATCGAAATAAAAGTTGATGGAGGAAGAGTCCATGAACCTAGGGTCACTGGCTGTCCCGTGGGGACCAGCATCGAAGTACGAGATCTCTTTTACAATGTTCCCGCACGTAAAAAATTCCTCAAAGCTGAGTCCACTGAGGCAGCCCACATCGACCACCAAGTCCGGCTGCACGCACTCTGCACCCCAGGGATCGGTTGGCTCTTACGGAAGGATGGGCGCAGCATCCTAAACTTAGCGGCGACGACAGATCGGAGGGTAAGAATCAGCGCCATGACTGGAGATGAGTCAGGCAAGGCTCTGATTATCGTGCCTCGGCATGAGCGGCGGGGGATGAGTATCGAAGGAGCGATCTTACCAGCCTCTTTCGCGCGGAGAGGTAGGCGGCATCAGTATGTTTTTCTTAATGGCCGCCCTGTGGAAGATCAGCACATTTCGCGTGCTCTGAAAGAGGGATTTAAAGGAGCCTTACAGGAGGGCCTGCACCCGGGTGCTTGGCTTTGGGTTTCCATGGACCCTGCTCTGGTGGATGTCAATGTCCACCCCGCTAAACGAGAGGTGCGCTTTGCTGATCCCGCACAAATCCGGATCGCGATTATCGATGCGATTGAAGCAGCCCTGCGCCCCACTTCAGTCGCTAAACCCAGTCTAATAGACATTCCTAACCCAGCTCCCAGCGTCTATCTGGATATCGTAGAAGGATCGCAACAGGTGCTGCGTCATGACACGGAAGAAACTGAAATTCCTAAAGCGGAAAGCAGCGCAAAAGTGCCAGAAACTGAGCTGGCATGGCGGCATGAAGAGCAGCCCCAACTTAAAGTTGAAGAAGAGCCAAATAGCCCTGAGACTGCCGCTCCAAATTTCCGGATTATCGGCGCACTCTCAGAGCGATACGCCCTCCTAGAAGGGGACGAGGGCCTAGTCCTATTAGAACCGAGAGCGGCACGAGAGCGCTTCTTTTATGAACAGCTCTTAGCAGGAGGGGAGGGGATAGACTCCCAAGGTCTCCTCGTTCCAGTCTTAGTCGAACTAGACGCACGGGAACTCGATTTTTTAATGAGGCAGCAAGAGCACTTCAGCCAAGCCGGCTTTACCCTAGAGTCCTTCGGTGGTCAAAGCGTGACTCTCTCCGCAGTGCCAGCCTTTCTTAAGTCAGGAGATTTTAAAAAAGCGCTCCTTGATCTCATTGACCTAGTCATCGACCGCGCAGGAAGTCCACGAATTAAGCGGCTGGCCTACGAGGGATTCTCCGCAAAGGTCTCTCAAATTGCGGCACGGGAAGAGACTTGGAATATCGCAACCTTGCCGCAGCTTTTAGCAGATCTGTTTTCATGCGACTTACCCTATTGTGACCCTACGGGGAAACCCACTTTAGTGCAAATTTCCTACCAAGACTTAGATCGTAAATTCGGGAAGACTTAAAGGGCTGGGCTTGGGGGCTGGGCTTGGCAAATTCCTACTGGTGCTCCTCTGCGTAGTGCACCTTTAGAGAACGCCGGGCGAAGTCATTCTTCAGATCCCGCCAAACGAGGTGGGCATGATTTGCATCATTCTGGGTGTTTGCGTATTCGATTAAGAAATCGACTCCTTGAATCCGGAAGTAATGGGCCTGCCCCCTTTTTAATGATCCACCCCAAGCGAAGTGGATTTTTTTTCGCTGAATGCTATGAATTTTTCGCCGTGTTTCATTGGTAATCTCACGGCGTTGGAAAGCTGCCACGAGATCGATGAGAGCGAGAAGCTCCTTTACACGGGTGGATGTGAAATTTTTGGACAAGGCTCCCTGAGTTTCTTGAGCTTCCGCCTTACTGTCTTGCGCACTCAGAATTTCACGTGGGGGCTTTTCAGAAAAAACGGGAAGAAGACCATCTGCTACCAAGGAGAGTGCGAGTGCTCTGGCGGCATCTTCAATCTCACCTAAGGGGCGCAGACCTCTCAAAGGACCCTGCCTAAGCTCAGCTGGATTCGTCCCAAAAAAGGCAGGGGAGCCAATGATCTGATTTCCGACTAGGGAGAAATTTAGCGAAAGATGGTGCCCTTCAAAACGCCAAGCCCAAGCCTCCTTCAGAGAAGGCTCCCCAAAAAATGCCAGTGAGTATTTCTGCGTGTTACGCACTTCCGGATCACCTCCGCGACTCCGTAAAACTTCCTCTAAAGTCATGATCTGCGTAGCGGTCATCAGACCTTTCTGAGTCAAACCGCTACCGAGGAGGCCGAAGGCGAGGTGCTGTTGATGGGGCTTTAAAGAGTCTAAGCGGATTCCCTTACGATCGTTCATCGGCACATAATGCCAGTTTTCGCGTTCTTGATTTTTGAACTCAAAGCGGGCTCGCTTTGCCTGATCGTCATCTAAGCTCGCGAGGAAAAGGCTGGCCGCCGTGGTCATCTCTGCAGTAGCAGGATCAGGATGATCAGAATGCCCCTCATGGGCGAGGAGGCCAGACGTGATCGCTGTGAGAAGAAAAAGAAATTTCATACCCCGAGAATACTGCGCGCCACGGTGAAATAAATCACCATTCCAGAAACATCGACAATCGTAGTAATCGCCGGTGCAGCAATCACTGCTGGATCCATCTTAATAGCACGAGCTCCGATCGGTAAGAGCGCACCGATTAAAGTCGAGGTCATCACCTGAGCACCTAGTGCCAAAGCCACCGTAAGGCCGAATTGTGTGAAGTTAAGCTCCGGAGGAAGGGCGAACTGAAGCGCAGGAGGGGCGAAAATTGCAAAAATCCCGATGATCACCGCTAGCAGACAACCCAGAAAAAAGCCTAAGCGCAATTCCTTCCAAGCGACTCGCCTAGTATCAGACTGATCGAGCTCACCCAGAGCCATCGCACGAATGACCATCGTGGAGGCTTGACCACCAGTATTGCCACCCGCAGCCACCACCATGGGCAAGAAAAGCGAGAGGAGATAAACTTCGATCAAGGTGCGTTCAAAGCGCATCATCACAAAACCAGACAGGATCGCCAAAAAAGCGAGAATGATAAGCCAACCACAGCGGCGTCTAAAATGAGAAGCCACGGAGGTATTCAGGTAGCTTTCCTCAGACTGTTCACCAGAAATTCCGGCACCTTTTTCAATATCCTCAGTCGACTCCTCCTCGAGAATCTCGAAAGCATCATCTGCAGTAATCACTCCCAGGAGACGATTCGCCTCATCGGTCACCGGGAGGACGAGCATATCATAACGGGAAAACATCTGAGCCGCTTCTTCCTGATCTGCGGTGGCTAGAACAGAGTGCTCCACGTCCTGCACTAAGTCAGAGATAGCCACATCCCAAGCGTGAAACGCTAAGTCACGGAGACGGATTTTTCCAATGAGCCGATCTCCTTGATCCACCACAAAAATCCGTGCCAGAGTCCCAGTAGATTCTAGATCTGCGCGGAGATGGTCTATGGCATCTTTCACGGTCATCGTGGCCAGAATTTTCCCGATATGGCTAGTCATCCGCCCACCAGCGCTTTCTTCATCGTAGCGTAAGAGCGTGCGCGTATCCTCCTGCTTTTCTGCGTCTAGGAGGTCTATAAAGTCCCGCCGCTTTGATTCGCTCACGTCCTGAAGGATATCGACCCGATCATCATCCGGCAGCGAATCGAGAATTTCGCGCTGCTCATCTGGCTCGAAGGAATCCAGCGTATCCTCGACTAAGGTATCAGGAAGCTCGGCCAGAATTTCTGAGAAACGCTCGGCACCCAGTAGATCGGTCAGGAAGACTCGTTCCTCCGCATCGCTATCCTCGTAGATCTCTGCAAGATCTGCGTGGTGTAAGTCTGAGCAGAGCTCACGCACGAGGACACCATCACGAGAGTCAATCGCGGCTTCAGCTCTAACTAAAATTTCAGCAAGTTCCTCTGACACAGCAAAAAACTGTCTTTTGCCCAGAGTCTAATCAAGGCCTCATTTAGAGAGTTGCATACACCCAGCGATTCATCCGAATGGAAATAGACCAAAACATCCCCATAAGATAACTTCGCACAATATATGTAATACGGAATACGATAATCCATCCATGGAAATGCTGTTAAGCCCTAGTCTAAGGAAGACCTTCCACTTCAGCTCCCCCCCAGCCCAGACGGCTTCCACCAGAGTTGACCCATCACTCTGCTGCTCATTAACAAGTGAGGACATGCACCCTTCGCCCTCACTGCGGATTAAATTTGGATCAAGGAAGCTGGAGTTTTCCAAAGGACATCGCAAGTTGAGTTCAACCTTTTTTAGCAAGCAGAGATCACAGCCTTACCATTCTCCCGGCTCAGCCTTCGCCCGCTTGCCCTAACTCACCAGCCCAGCCCTAAACACTCACTGTGAAAAGAGACCATAATCGTGAGATGTTTTAGCTGAGTCGGCTTAGCGAAGAATGTCTTCTGGCAGCTTCTGAAATTTAAATTTGTCAAAAAAAAGCCCCGCCCTTAAGCTCTAAGAGAATTTCTAAATAAGATCTTATGTATCAACTCCCAAGCTCTATGCTCCTTTTTCTCTCCGCGATAAACTTACATGCGGTTGTTATTTTCGATGAATCAGTCTCAGGAGACCTTTCTGACGATTACCTTAACCCTAACCAATTTAACTTTGTTAATGGGAGTAATGAAATTAGCGGAAGCCTCGCAGGTGGCTCGGCAGATCTCGATTTATTCTCATTCACCATTCCGGCAGGCTTTGAACTGTCCGAAATTAATGTCACTGATTTTAGCGGCGGGAATAATGGAAGCTTCTTACTCCTACAGCCCGGAAGCACCTTGTCCAGCGAGCCTAATAACAGCTTTCCTGATCCCATCGGCTTCTCGATCTTCAATGCGACCTCGGTGACGAGCGGCGCGAATCTTCTAGATGCCATTACAGTAGGCCCTCCATTTGACTTTGTCCCGTCACTGCCTTCCGGAGAATATGCCGCTTGGTTTAACGAAATTGACTTCCCTTCTACTTATTCAGTCGACTTTGTAGTCAGCGCTGTTCCTGAACCGAGTTCTACCTTTTACTTTTTAATTCTTTGCCCCCTGTCTCTCTTAAGAAGAAGAACCCCGAGGCGATAAAGTCAATCAGCTCGATAAAATCGGGCCATATCTACGGCTATAATCATCAAGAGCCGAAATTACGCCGACCTCGTCTGATTAGCCCCCCAAGATCACGGCATTCGCAGCAGCGTACTGCTTAGCATGGCTCAGGCTAATCATGATGTCCTTCACCTTACGTGATTCGGCAAATTTTTGGCCTTTTTCAGATAACTCGACCTGCGGCTCACCGGACGGTTTTCGAGTGATTTCTAGATCTAGCCAGGCGAGTTCTTTACCGATCCCAGTGCCGAAAGCTTTAGCGATCGCCTCCTTTGCCGCGAAGCGAGCTGCAAAGTGAAGTTCAGGGCGCTTCTGTCTTAGACAATACTCCCGCTCGGTTTCAGTGAAAATTTTAGCCTGAAACGCTTCCTTAAACTCATCAAGCGATGACCTGATCCGTGAAATCTCCACGACATCAATCCCTATTCCCAGTAGATCCATCGAACTCATGTTATGAGTAGGCCTCCATCGCCAAGCGCATTTCTGCCACCGCAGCCCTCAGACCGATGAAAACACTCCTCGAAATAAGAGTGTGACCCACATTTAATTCTTTTAAGTTTTTTACGTAAAATAACTGTCTTAAGTTCTCTAAATGAATGCCATGGCCCGCATTGACTTGCAAGCCAAGGGAGTTTCCAAGCTCTGAACCTGCTTGGAGGCGCTCGAGCTCGGCAGCGCGGGCTGCTCCACTCTTAAGTGCAAACGCTCCAGTGTGAAGCTCGATCATCTCAGCACCTAACTCGGAGGCCGCTTGAATCTGAGCAGGTTCAGGATCTATAAATAAACTCACCTTGCTTCCAGCCTCCTGAAGCATCGGGATGCTTTCTTTCAGGGAGTCAAAATGGCTTAAAACATCCAATCCCCCCTCGGTGGTGATTTCTTCCCTTTTCTCAGGGACAAGACAAGTGAAGTCTGGTTTCAAATCACAAGCAAAGGCCAGCATCTTAGGCGTATTTGCTAATTCTAAATTGAGCGGGAGGTCTATTTCACGCCGAATAGAAATAGCATCGTCATCCTGCATGTGACGGCGATCTTCACGAACGTGTATCGTGATCGAGTCCGCACCTCCCGCCTGTGCTTCCTGAGCGGCTAGGAGGACAGAGGGTTCTGAGATTGTCGCCTCAGGATTTAAAGCATAGCGAGCCTGACGCAAGGTAGCGACATGGTCGATATTTACTCCCAGAAGTAGCGCCATGACGGGATCAGTGTTTAAAGTGCCGGTGTCCGGTGAAGACCATGGCGATTCCTGCCGCATCGGCTGCATCAATCACCTCTTGATCACGGATCGAGCCCCCCGGCTGAATACAGGCGGTGGCACCGGCCTTGATCGCCGCGTCTAAACCATCTGCAAATGGGAAAAGAGCATCTGAGGCGATAATGCTCCCTTTTAAAGAGAGACCTGCTTCCTCTGCTTTCCAGACAGCAATGCGGGAGGAATCTACGCGACTCATCTGCCCTGCCCCGATTCCAAGCGTGCGGTCGGCGGAGCTAAAGACGATCGCATTAGACTTTACATGCTTCACCACACGCCAACCGAAGCGCATGGCCGTCATTTCAGCCTCAGTGGGTGGGCGCTTCGTGACGACTTTCCTCTCTAAATCATCCAGCCCCATCACGCTGTGGTCTTTATCCATGACCATGATGCCGCCGGGTGCGGGACGGACTACTGGGTCACGCCGGTATTTCTCGTATTTAGCCTCCATTTTCATCAGACGCAGGTTCTTCTTTTTTTGAAGAATAGCGCGAGCCTCAGGCTCATAATCAGGAGCAATGATGACGTCCGTAAAAATCTCAGAAATGACACGGGCCAGATCCTCATTAATGGCGCGATTACAGACGATGACACCGCCGAAGGGTGCCGAGCGGTCCGTCTCGAAGGCCTTCTGCCAAGCCACTCGGAGGTCCTCATCCTGACCGATCCCACAAGGATTGGTGTGTTTTAAAATCGCCACCGTAGCGCGCTTAAAATCAAGAATCAAGTCGGCAGCAGCCTCGATGTCGAGGATGTTCGTATAGCTCAGCTCCTTTCCCTGGAGCTGAGTGAAGCACTCAGAAAAGTCTCCGTAGAGACGAGCCTTTTGATGGGGATTATCGCCGTAGCGGAGATCACTAGCGAGTGGAAGATTGACCGAGTAGCGTCCCGCCGTGCCCTGATCGCTCTGCCCTAGGTAATTAGAAATCGTAGCATCGTATTCAGATGTCCGGCGGAAGACCTTAATGGCCAGCTCTTCCCGTAATCGAAGAGAGGTTTCCCCTTTATGCTCAGACATTTCTTCTAAGACGCGGGCGTAGTCTGATGGATCAGTGAGGACCGTCACTGCGGCGTAGTTCTTCGAAGCACTGCGTAACATCGAGGGCCCACCAATGTCGATATTCTCAATCGCCTCTTCAAGGGTCACACCCTCTCGCTCGATAGCCGCCTCAAAAGGATAAAGATTCACCACCACAAGATCAATCGTAGGAATATCATGCGCCTTTCCCTCTTTCACGTGGTCTTCTGAGTCGCGACGCTGCAAGAGCCCACCATGAACCTTAGGGTGGAGGGTTTTCAAACGTCCCTCGAAAAGTTCTGGAGCGCCCGTGTAGTCAGCAACGTCGATGACTGGCAGACCTGCCTCACGAAGGGCCTTCGCGGTGCCTCCGGTGGAAAGGAGCTCTATGCCATAAATCTCGTGAAGAGATTTCGCGAAATCAACTAGTCCAGATTTGTCAGAAACCGACAGGAGTGCTCGTGCAATCGCCATAATAAATGTTTGTTTTAAGCTCTTTAAGCTCACGCGATGGCTAAGGCACCCCGCCCCATCGAGCAAGGGTAATGTGGAATTGCCCTTGTGAATAAACCTTTCTTCTCGGCCTCAACTTAAGAATTACCACTGAGACTTTTTCTTAAGTTTTTCGTAGCATATTCTTTAATTCGATGGCGGAAGAGCATTCTAAATAGTAAGATCTGGCTGTGCGCCTTTTACGCCTTAGTCTCTTTCTTCTGTTTACGCTCCCTAGCTCGGCCATCACTTGGTCACAGACTCAGCGGGAACCAGACTACCTTGCAGCTAAGAGATACCTCGCTGATCACCTCCCAGAGCTAGCTATTCCTAAAATTCAGTCCCTACTCGCGCTGCCCAAGTTAGATAATAAGGCGCAGCCCCCCCTCCTCACCTTGCTGGCGGAGGCACAGGTTCGCACCGCATTAGACTCCCCTGAACCGTCTCGATCTATCGTCCTAGCTAACGCGCTCGAAACACTCGATCGACGCTCCCTGAGAGAGTTCAGCCCCGCGCACCTCTGGAGGAGCTATGCCCTAACTCACCTCGGCCGCCACCGCGACGCGATCAGAGAGCTCGAAAAGATCGACCGCCGCAGCATGCTTGAAGAAGCCAGCTTACAGATTTCCGCGCTCATGATCGTCATCGGAGATACAGAGAGCGCGAAGACGAAGCTCCTCTCACTGCTGAAATCTAAGCGTCCTAAACTCGTGCAGAGTGCTAAATTGAAGCTCATTTCCATCGCTCTCACGGAAGAAGATCCAGATGAAATCGAGCGCCTCCTCGGAGAGCTTAAATTAGATAACACATCTGAAGATGGCTTACAGCGCTACCTCAGCGGACGCCTACAACTTCTCCGTGGTCAGCGACTCGAAGCGGGAGGAACTTTTCAAAGCCTCCTCGCCACTCCAGAGGACACCCCCGCTCTTCCCGCTGAGCTATTTCATGAAAGCACCCTAGCCCTTGCCGACAGCCTCGCACTGAATGATAACGAAGAAGCCGGAGTTGCCTCATTGCTGGAGACCTTGGAAAAATATCCCGACTCTCCTCGCCTAGTCGAAATATTCGACCGGCTAAAAACATGGGCTTCTAAAATTGAAATCTCACCCTTGCTCGCGAAGCTCTCGACTTGGGTGCCCCTTAGCCAACCGAACGGTCAGCTAGAGTTCAAAGCAATCCCTGAAGGTGCTTCAGCATCCAGTTTTTCTCAGACAAGCAATCAGGAAATCCTCCCAGCACGCTCACTCTATGCTCTCGAGTTTATCGCCTCGACCCATCTAAAGTCGCCTGATCCAGCCCTCCGAGAGAAGGGCATCAAGCAGCTCGAGCAGCTCCAATTTGCCGGCGGAATTAATAATCCCCTCATCAACCGCTCCCTCCTTGATCTAGGTATGGCCCACCTTGAAAAGAAAGATTATGACCGCGCTCTCGTCCTCTTTAAGCTCCTCGGAGAAAGTAAACCATCTCCTCTTTTAAGTGCCTACGCTCGCGCACTTTCCGGCAAGGCCTCCTTCGCTAAAAACGAATCTCAAGATGCTAGTAAAGCATTTTTAGAAGCTTCCGAAATTGCCTCTCGCCTCAGACTGGGCGCACTGCGTGCGAGCAGCGAACTGAATGCAGGCATTAGCCTCCTCACTACGACGAAGTCTGAGGATCTTGACTCCCTGACCGCGAACTTAACGACTCCAGAGGCCAAGTCCTTCCTCATCCTAGAACGTGGTCTTTATCTCAGCACCATCGGTGATCCTGCTGCCCGAGACCTCCTAGCGAGTTTCATGGCAGACTTCCCCTCCAGTCCCAGACGAGATGAAGCGCTCCTCTCCTTGGCCGAGAGCTCGATCCACGCCAAGCCAGCTGACCCCATTTTAGATGAGCTAATCCGAACGGAGCTCCCCTCCTTAAAATTTGATTTCCAAACTCAGGCGAATTTGGAAGTGCGACGCATCCTTGCCCTACTCGCGATCGGGCTGGGACAGGATCAGGCTACCGATTTTTTAAATAAATCTCCAGACCACCCCTTCTCCCCTCGCATCCTTTTCCAACTCGGTCAAACCCAGCGTAAAATCGACCCCATCGGGAAGGCATACGCCACTTTTGAGAGATTTTTAAATGACTACCCCGAGAGCGAGTTCGCCGAGGCAGCACGCTATCTAAGCGCCAGATCTTCGGCTGCCTCCGGGGTAGAGTCTGGCCAAAAAAATGCCATCATCCGCTTCCGAGAACTCATCGCAGGAAAAGGAACCTTAGCGAATGAAGCCGCGATTTCACTGGCCAGTCTCCTCATAGACCGAGAGCAGCAAGAGCTCGCCCTTAACGAGATTCTCACCCACCTTAAGACCGCTAAGCTTAGTAATAGCGATCGCCGCCGCCTCCTCATCCTCGGCGCAGATGCTTCAGGACAGCTTGGCAGGCATGAAGATGTCCTTTCTTACTATGCTAATCTTCTAAACCTTGAGGACTTGCCAGACTCCACTCGAAATCGCGCAAGTTTTCAAATGGGAGCCGCCTACGAACACTTAGATCGTAAGGCAGAAGCGCTCGAGTGTTACCTCTCAGTCGTCAATCGTGACTTCGACCCAGAAAAAGCAAGTAGCCTAGAATGGAAGTGGTTTGACAAATGTGGCCTTGAAGGAGCTCTCGCCCTGTTAGAGCGCGAAAAGCGCTGGCAAGCAGCCATCAACTTAGCCGAGAGACTAGGTCAAAGCGGGAGTCCCAGAGCTAAAGATGCCCAAGAGAGTGCAGAGCGGATAGGACTAGAACAGCGAATTTGGCGCGGCCGCTGAGGTCCACTCTTTTTACAAAAGCCCTTTTTTTTCCTTTAGTTTACAATTCCTAAACGCTATTTCCCGCCCGCTAGCTAATTCTTCACGCCTGCCCCATGTCGCAAACAGCCACCCCTACGCCAGCGGATTCCTCATCCGACATTCGTAACGCAGTCATCCGCCTCGCCGGAAATTCCCAAGATGGAATCCAGTCGATCGGAGCTTTCTTAGGTCAACTCGCCGGATCCACGGCACAAGAGGTCATGACCTATATGACCATTCCTAGCACTATCTCTGGGGGGCCTTCCATCTTCCAAGTCCATCTCGGTTCTGGAGAAGTCCTCCACCCCGGAGATCAGGCTGACACTCTCGTCGCATTCTACCAGCACTCATACGAGAACCATCTCCACACCCTTAAAGACGGGGGAATCTGTTTTTACGATAGTGATAAAGTCGAAGAAATTAAGGAGGAGCGTGGCATCATCCACATCGCAGTCCCCTTCACCTCTGCCACGATCGAGGCCATCGGTGGGAGTGCCAAGTCTCGTGGAAAAAACATCTTCGTCCTAGGACTCCTTTGCGCCGTTTATCAGCTCGACCGTGAGCGACTTTCCGAGATCATGGCGCGTAAATTCGGAAAGAAGTCTGAAGACATTCTCCGGAATGCCATGCTCGCTTTTGATGCAGGTTACGCTTGGCCAGTTCACGACATCGAGCACATGCCCATGGCACCTGGCGAGAATGAGGGAGAAGAGCGGGTTTCCACAGATGGTAATACCATGATTGCACTCGGCCTCATCGCAGGTGGAGTCCGCTTTGGTGCTGGCTACCCCATCACTCCATGGACCACCATCATGGAGTTTCTACGCTCCGAATTACCAAAATATGATGGCATGTTCATCCAGTGTGAGGATGAACTAGCCGCCGTCTCCCTCGCGCTCGGAGCAGCTTACTCTGGGCACCTCGCCATCACAGGATCTTCTGGGCCGGGGCTAGCTCTCAAAGCCGAGGCTCTGGGCTACGCTAGTATGGCTGAGCTCCCCGTCATCGTAGTGAACATTCAGCGCGGTGGACCATCCACTGGGCTCCCCACCTCAGTCGAACAGTCTGACCTCATGCAGGCAATTTACGGATCACACGGAGACGCGCCCCGCATCGTCCTCGCTCCTAAGAATGTCGAAGATTGTTTTTACACCGCCCTCGAGGCCTGTCGCCTTGCCAAGCAGTATTCCACCCCAGTCTTCATTCTCTCAGATCAAGCCATCGCCACTCGTCTAGAGGCCTTCCAAGAACCTGATCTGGAAAAACACTGGGAAGAACCCACTCTCGACCTCTCTGAACGTGGTGCTGATTTCAAGCCCTACCCCTTAGACCAGATC
>CALFVL010000143.1 GCA_937928425.1 uncultured Verrucomicrobiales bacterium | reverse complement strand
CGTCCATGGAATCTTGGTGATTAAGGCTCTGCCGCAATTGACTTACTCGGGAATCATCACGCAGCTCACGAACCTTCCTTTGGACAACTTTAGAGTGACTCTCAACATCGAGGCCTTGGATGTGCTTGAGCAAATCGAGTTACTGGAGAAGAAGGTGAATAAGCTCAGTCGAGCTTTAAGGCACAGTAGCAATATCAAAATGCAATCCAGCTTGGAGATGCTCAATGAGCGCATTCAAAGGTTGATGTCCAACGAGATTTCACCATTTCAGGTGCAAATTATCGTTCATGCGTGGGCCGAAACTCACAGCGAATTGCAGAGTAAGATTTCCGCTCTGAAAGCTGGGATCGGTAAGCTTCAGGGAGCAAAGCCATATGAGGTTTCCTTACCAACTTCCTCACGAAACTACTTCTTTAGCAGTATGCCCGGGAGTCCTCGCCGGGAAGATGATTTCTGGCAGTATATTGAGGATGGTGCTCTAGCGAACCTCATTCCAATCACTGCTCAGTCAAAAGAGCGGAGGAAGGGCGCTGAGTCTTTTTTTTAGGCAGTAATAATAGCTTGGTGGGGATCAACACCTTCCATGGGAAATCGGGCTCTGAATCACCGACTCACGCGATGGCTATTGGCCAGACTGGGGGAGGGAAGAGCTGCGGCAATATTCAGCTCTTGAGCCAGACCGAGCATCTCTACGATTTTACGATCATCATGGAGGAGGGTAATTCCTATGGCACCTACGTCAGAACTTTTGGTGAAGGTGCTCGCTCTCTCATCTTCGAGCCAAATGGAAAGGAGACTTTCAACTACCTGGATACTTGTGGAATGCCGCTGAATCATCAGCTTATTTCGGAGGCCACTTTGATTCTGTTTAGAATGTGTGGTGAGGAAAATTCAGAGAGCAGAAACTTCTTTAAGACGGCACTCCTCAGTAGTGGGCTGAGGAAGTTTTACGCTTATTGGAGCGGCCAAAAACGTAATCCCGAGCTTGATGGAAAGCTTGGGAGATTACTTGTGGCTCTGGACAGGTTTCCAAGGGATAAGACTGGTGACACAAAACCCTTCGAACTTTTCGAAGAATATCGAGGATGGGCTGAAGAAGCGGAGGGTGAAGCTTCAGTTTTGCTGGATTCGATCACAGGAGATGATGCAAAGGAGGCGCTTTCTAAAGCCACTGATGAAGAGCTGATGGCTTTGTCATATGGGGTGATGCAAAGGGGGGATCAACCGACCCATTCAGATTTTTGTGACTGGTTGGAGTGTGAGAATAGCGACGTTGTAGAGTATCAAACTGATAGGACTCGCCTCGTCGAATCTTTAAAAGCATGGGGAAGGACGGGGCGCTACGGCAAGCTGAGGTTAGGATTTCGCTCAGTTTTACGATACGCACTGCGAATTCAAAGGACCGGTCGCAGATGTCATGTTTAGGTGTCACGTTCTCCATTTTTAATTTTCTATTTTGAATTTATCATTTCGCCATAGGCGACCGCGACGTGGTTCGGGAGCTGCGGACGGCCTCCAGAGAATGTCCTGCGGCCAAGGTTTCTTGGATGAAGTCTAAAAAGCCGCCGTCGGGCTGGACGGGGATGACATCGAAGGGGATGAGGATAGTGGGATCGAGGGAGCTGCGGACGACATTGCGGTCGTGAGCGTCAAAGATAGCGAGATTGTTCTCGGCGCAGTAGTAAGCAGACTTGGTGATGGTGGTGAAGCCTTGGGCTTCGAACCATTTGTCGATTTCTATTTGAGTGACGTAATTGAGATCGAACCGAGGTTGGGAAATGACGATAGCGAGGTCTTCGTTCTGATGGAAGACGCCCTCTAACCGGTTTAGGTCGGGGGTGATGAGGTTCTGCAATCGAAGTCGTTCGAGATACTGAAAGGGGGAAGCTTCCCAAAGTTGAAAGCGGCGGGCGTCTTGGCTGTCGGCTACCAGAGCGAGGTCGATTCCCGGGGTGAGGCCAAAGACACCTTCACGGGTTACCTTGACACAGCGGGCGCTGTCTTCTTGATAGAAGTAGTCGTGCTCTTGGCCTCCTTTCTTAAGGAGAGGTAGAATTGCCTCAAAATCTAGGTAGAGACCCAGATCTTTTGCCCATTTTGTGAGACAAGTTTTTTGGCGGAACGAGTCGGTTTCCCAGTGTGATGAGCTACTTCCTGATAGAACTTCTCGGAGGTGATGGAGCGCTGCGACGACACGATCTTCTTCATCATTTCCTGAGAAATGAGGGGTTTGATCGGAGTCTTTTGAAAGCTCATCTGACATGACTATACTGGAGAATGCTGAAATTGGAATAAGGATTATTTTCGAGAAGTTGCTTATTGGGAAAAGTTTCCAAAGACGGCGAAGAGGCGGATGGAGGGTGTGTCCTCGGTCTCCATGGTGTTGGTAATCCAGGATTTGTAATCGTCGTGTTTGTTTTGGAGGTCGCGTTGGGCCGCTTCTTTGTTTTCGCGTTTCTTCCGTTTGTTGTTATCGAGATTTTGGGCGTCATTGAGATCAAGCATTTCTTGGCGTGAGGAGAGGAAACTGCTGAGCTTGGCGAGTTGGCGGTCGAGTTCTGGTCTGGTGGCAGCGCGGAACTCATCACGGGCCTCGGAGAGGTGGATGGTGAGGCAGTCGATGGTTTCGCCGAAGAGGGATTGGACGGCGGAGGTATCTATCTCCATTTCAGGATTAGGATGGTCCTCGATGAAGCGGGTGCGTTCAATGGTTTCTTCTAGGGTGAGAGTTTCTTCCAAGGTGCCATTAAGAAAGCGCACGCCATACCAGCGCTGGATGACGGGGCGGCCTCGGCGGTTAGGAATGATACCGGTGCCGAGGACGATGCGCTCGCCCGGGGTGAGGTGATCGAGGTGGATGCAGCTGGCTTGGTGACGGCCGAAGCGGCTTAGGAGCTTATTTTGCATCCAGCTGAGGGCGGGGTGTTGCTCCCAGAGGAGGTGCAAGGCGGGCCATTCACCTTCGTGCGCGCGGCAGCGAATGATGTCCTTGTTGATGCGGTCGCGGTCGGTGGTGAGGGAGAGGAGGCCGGTGTCGTTTAGAATTTCGGCTGGGTATTTTTTGAGACGCCGCCGTAGGTCCTCGGGAATGGAGATGTCGATTTGGTGGGTATCGGGATCGGTTTCGACGCGGAGTTGGAGGCGGGATTTTTGCTTGAGAGCCTGGAAGCCTTCGACGGCCCAGTGATAGTCTGAAGGGTAGAAGCTGGGGAGGTCAGCGGTGGAGAGGGTTTCTTGGGCCGAGGGAGTGGCAGCGTCGGTGTATGGATTGAGGCCTTTGGCTAGCATGTCGAACCAGTCGTCGGAGGCGGAAGACTCGGAGTAGGCTTGGTCGAGGGCATTCTCCGGGGTGACGTCGGATTCAATGACGCTTGCGATCCGGAGCTCTTCTTCCTCCTTGGTGTGAATGCCGGTGAATTCGGTGGGGTCGCCAATATTGGTCTGCACTTCCTGGTCCTTCTCGGTGAGGAGTTCGAGGATGCGGAGGTCGCCGCGGATCTTCTCGTGAGAACTCTCGGTGAGAAGGTAGTAGATTTCAGGTTGGTGGGTCTGGCCGTAGCGGTCGATGCGACCGTTGCGCTGTTGGAAGGTAAGGAGTGACCAGGGGATATCGAAGTGGATGAGGCGGTGGGATTGGTGGTGGAGGTTGATTCCTTCTGAGGCGACATCTGAGGCGATGAGGAGACGGAGGGGAGAGTCTGCTGAGCCGAAACCCTCGACGATCTCTTGCTGCTCGATATCGCTAAGGCTGCCGTGGAGGATGGCGACTTGCTTTTCCTTGAGCTTGAGTGCTGGGGGGAGGTGGGCTTGGAGAAATTTCAGGGTGTCTATTCGCTCGGTGAAGATGACGAGGCGGTCTGAGGCGTCCTTAGGAGACCAGCCGATAGATGATGATCCGGTGGGCTTGAGGAGGGTGAGGAGGTTTTGGTATTTGGTGAATTTCTCCGGGGTGATCTCGGTGATGGTGCTGGCGAGTTTACGCAGGGCGGCGATGTCATCTCCTGATTCAGAGTCTTCGCGTTTCTTAAGGCGCTTGATGCGCTCGGCGATGGTGGAGAGGCAGGCCGCTGGACTGGAGAAGAGGGCCTTCTCAAGAAGAGTGCGGAAGAGAATCTTGGCCCCAGAGCGGTTTTGATCGATGGAGGAGAAGGCCATTTCAAACAGGTGGGCGTAGGCCGACTCTTCTTTTGGGGAGGCGAGAGTCTTTGGGGTGTGGACGACGCGCTCCGGGAAGTTTCCGGAGATCTGGTCTTTGACGTCTTTTTTGAAGCGACGGATGAAGAGGCCATCGATGTCATCCGGGCCGTAGTTCTGGGAGTCCTTGATGGCGGTGGGGTTCAGCATGTTCATCAAGCTGGCGAAGCTTTCGCGGCTGCCATCGTGTGGTGTCGCACTGAGGAGAATGAGGGAGTCCGAGCGATCGGCGAGGAGCTTGGCAACCCGTGAGCGCTGGGAGTTGCTGCTGCGCTCAGCGACGTTATGTGCTTCGTCGATTACAATGACGTCCCAGTAGGCGCTTTCGAGGTGGTTCCGGTATTCACCGTCTTGCTTGAGAGTGTCAATGGAGATGATGCTGCGGTCGTAGTAGTGGAAGGGGTTGTGATTGGTCGGGATCTTACGACGGACGCTTTGGAGGCTGGCACTATCAAGGCGGGTGAGAAATTCGGGTTGTTGTTAGAGCAACCTGATGAGCGGGAGGACGAAGGATTATTGGATAAACT
>CALFVL010000142.1 GCA_937928425.1 uncultured Verrucomicrobiales bacterium | reverse complement strand
ATTTGAACTTGATCTAGCTCTCTTTGATAGAGGGAGATGAGACGGTTTTCTGTAAGAGCACCTTCTTCTGCGATGAGGTGTCGATGAGCCACATCTGCAAAGATTTCCCGAAATAATGGATTTTGACTCAGGTTATACCAGACGGATCCTGGGTTCAGGAGCTGCTGGTTCCGATAGGAAAAGAAATTATCTTCTTGGTCAAATACTAGAGATTGGTCGGCTCCGCTGGAATGCCATTGCCAAGGGCGAGTGAGTCCATTTCTGGCGCTTGCGCGGAAGTTCGCAACAGGCCAGTCTTCGGTTCTGGCAAGGTGATTGACCAGCATGTAGGTAGCGTAAGCTTCCATGTCCATGACTCCGGCAGCAGCTTCAAAGTCTACTTGATCTAGGACGGTTCCGGTCTGATTGATTGCGAGGTTGTTGAGTTCTTCTTGTTCGCTAGGTATCGGGCCTCCTCCGAACAGGCTACGATCTGAGAGGACAAGGTAGTCCTCATCATCTCCACCTTCGTATGCTTCTAGCCACTGTTCATCGATCCTTTCGATTAGGTTATAAAGCCCCCAATAAATCCCATTGAGGTAGAGGTGAACCCAGTCACTGCGTGTGGTGGTTCCGTCACCTGTCGCGAGCTGCATTTTTCTGACGAAGGATTCCCGGATGAATTGAGCTTGGTCTACACCGAAGACGGGGTCATTGAGCTGATGGTCCCATTTGTCAGAACTTCCAGCACGAAGAACGAGGGAGTTGTGGCTAGTAGTGGCTTCGGGATCATTGGGAAAAACATTATGGTCTAGCTGAGAGCTTCCATAGATCCGGCGGAAAATGACTCTGAAAGATAGTTTTAGGTAAGTGCCAGGCGCAGTGCTTGAGGTGCCCTGCATGCGTAAACCACAGTTTTCTTGTCGGTCTCCAGTTTCTCCAAAAGCTGGGATATATTCGAAGGAGGCAGGACGTTCAAAGAGGTCACGATTTATCCCTCCAGGAGCTTGTCCTCCTGGATTTACATAAATCCCTTCTTCTGCCAGTCCATGTGGAGGAGTTTGAGAATTCCTCTGTCCACTGCGAAATAAATGCTCACTAGGTAGAGAGAGAGAAATGGTGGGGATGGAGCGTAATGCGCTGATGAGGTCATAACGAGGGTCTTCCACGACTCTGCGGTCCATTTCATAGTCCCCTGTGTTTATGATTGAGATGGTATCACTAGTAGGATTTACGTATTCCCATTCGGGAGGGAATCCGACGGTCTGAGCTGAGCTGTTGTCTTGGATAAGAGTGGATTCCGCAAAAAGGAAGCTATGGGTTTCAACCTCAGACGGGGCAAGTCCCGGGACAAAGGCTCTAGCTTTTACGACGGTGGTGGAGGAGAGGTTAATCGGGCCAGTGTATAAAGTTCCCTCAGTTTCACTGGGTGGTGACCCATCTAAGCTGAAGCGGATGGAAGCTCCGGGGTGGGAATTTGGCGGAGTGAGAGTCAGGTTGATCGGAGAGTCATAATGGCCCCTTTGATTTGAAAAACCGACGTTTTCTACGAAGTCAGCTAGAGCAGTTCCATTAGCGGCCCCTGGGCTGGGCTGGGTAAAGAAGCCTAAGGAAGTTCCATTTCTTCCATATGATAAGGGCCTAGGGATAGGAGGGAGGCTTGGAGAAAATTGATCAACGATTGTTAATCCGTCTGGCGCGATAAGAGCTAGAAATTCACCATCACTATCGAGTCGGAAATTTGCATGAAGTTCTCCCGCTATTCCGGTTTTTCTTGATAGAAAGACAATTTGGTATCGCTGGGCAGGCGTGATGACGGTTCCAGTGGGGAATTGCCATTTACTGAGTGTGCTAGGGTCATCACTGAGAAAGTATCCTGAAAGGTCTAGTGAGGTAGAGCCTTGGTTCTCGATCTCCAGCCAGTCTGGGAAGTCACCTTCTCCATCTGCAAGTTCTCCCGTGTTAAAAGGGTCTACCTCGCTGATGATTGCTTGAGCTGAGAGAGGTCTGATCCCGATAAAAGATAGAAGCAGAGTTAAGATAGTGAAAGTAGCGAATGCCCGCATGACTTTCTTTACGGAGAAAGCCGCTTGGAATCAATTTGGATTTCTCTCCAATCTTCTGGTGTTTTCCGTTTTTTAAAACTCCCTAATTCACGGGGATGTGTTTATTTCTACGCTATCATGACGAGTGAAGAAATTCGGGAGCAGATTTACACGATGGGAAAGAAAGCACGGGCAGCAGCTCTTGCACTGGCGGTCCTTTCAGAGGAGGAGAAGAATGAGATTTTACGCGCGATGGCAGGTGGAATACGAGAGGTTAGTGATGCGATTTTAGAGGCGAATGCGAGAGATATTTCAGCGGGAGCAGAGCGTGGATTAAGCAAGGCGATGCTGGACCGCTTACGTTTAGATGGATCACGTCTAGAGGCGGTGGCTGCTGGGGTGGAGAAAGTGGCAACTCTGGCCGATCCAGTCGGTGAGAGCTTAGGAGAGTGGGAGCGGCCGAATGGCATCCGTATTCAGCAAGTTCGGGTGCCAATCGGGGTCATTGGGATTATTTACGAGAGCCGTCCGAATGTGACCAGTGATGCGGCGGTGCTTTGTTTAAAATCAGGCAATGCCACGATTCTCCGTGGAGGCTCAGAGGCGATTCACTCGAATCGGGCCTTAGCTGAGGCTCTGCAGGCGGGGGGGGAGAAGGCTGGACTTCCAGAGGGGGCCGTGCAGCTGATTCCCTTCACGGACCGGGAGAGTGTGGCAGTGATGGCGGGGATGGATCAGTATCTGGATCTCATCATTCCAAGGGGGGGTAAAGGGCTGATTGAAACGGTCGTCTCTCTCGCGCGGATGCCGGTTATTAAACACTATGATGGGATTTGCCACGCTTACATTCATCCGAGGGCTGATTTAGAAATGGCGGTGAACATTGTCGTGGATTCTAAGACGCAGAAGCCAAGTGTGTGTAACGCTTTGGAAACTCTTTTAGTGGATGAAGCCATCGCAGGAGAGTTCCTCCCTCTGGTGTCCGCAGCGTTAGCAGAGAAGAAGGTGGAACTCCGAGGCGATGAAAAAACAGCCGCGATTATTGAGGTGAAGGCCGCAGAGGAAGAGGACTGGTCCACGGAGTATCTGGATGATATTCTGGCTGTGAAGGTGGTGGACTCAGTAGAGAGGGCGGTGGCTCATATTAATGAGTATGGCTCGCAGCATACTGAAGTCATCGTAACTCAGGACACGGAGGTGGCAGAGAAGTTCATGCGGGAGATCGACTCCGCCTGTGTCTTCCATAATGTTTCCACTCGCTTTAGTGATGGGGAGGAGTTCGGCTTCGGGGCGGAGATCGGCATCTCAACCGATAAATTACACGCAAGGGGGCCGATGGGGCTACGTGAGCTAACCTCTTACCAATACCGCGTCCGGGGTGATGGTCAGTTGAAAGCTTAGAAGGAGCTGCTTTGGTAAAGCTCTTTATTGGAGGCTGAGAATTCTGTTTTAAGTTTCACCTTTAGGTCCGAGAGGTCGATGAGCCGGGGTGGTGAAAAGATCCAGGCCTGAGTCTTGCCATCGTGTGGGAAGCCGAGGAGAAGGTGGAGAGCATCTTCAGTGACTTTCGTACGTTTTCCTGCGGGCTCGTAGTAGAAGCTGCGGAAGCTGGATTGGCTTGATTTTTTCTCGAAGAGTTTGGGGTCAAGGTAGGCGATGGCTCCGGTAGGGTGGTGAAGCACGCGGAGGTCTGGGTAGCCTGCTCGCTGGGATTTCCCTGCGTGGTTTTTAGGGAAGTCACAAGTGAGTTCGGTTTGTGCATTGAGTTCTTTCCGCAGGGCTTCTTCAAAGAGGGCTGAGACTTCATTGATCCTCCGTTTACTGCGAGCGGGAGAGTCACTGCGGCTCATGAGCTGGCTGACTCTTAATCCGGCTTTGTTAATGGCGCGTAGAAGGGGACGATGATGTGGCTCAGGGCTTAACACTTTTACATCACAGGTTTCTTCGATGATGTTTGAGAAGGGAAAGGTCTGTCCAGTATGAGAGCTCAGATGAGCGAGAGTTGTGGGGGGATTAGGGGGAGAATTCTCTATGGGTGGGGTGTGGAAGAAAGTGACGCCGAGGTAACACCCGATGACGAGGGTGAGGGTAGGGATAAGGAAGTTCATGGCGCCGAGGCCGAGTTTACAAAAAAACCCGCATTTGGCGATGCGGGTTTTTTGGGGAGATGAGCTGAAAACTAAGTCCAGCGCCGGCCTCAGTCTATTTATTCGGTGGTGATAAATTGGCGGAAGAATAGCCTAGGTGAGCTGGAAGGAATCGTGAATATGTAGGTGGCAAAGCCGGCGGTGGTGGGGGTGATAGAGCTAGGGGGGGCGGTGAATGGGGTCCAGTCTTGCAGGTTGGTCGAAGATTGAACGGTGGCTTTGGTATTCTCGGAGAGTTGATTTAGGTGAACGGCGTAAATGAAGGAACCGTCTGAGAGTCGTTGGACACTGGCTGGTATATCATTCGTGGCGTGGGTGAGGAGTTCAGCATCAGTAGAACCAGTGAAGAATGAACCATCGGTGGTGGTGGGGGTGCCATCGGCCGAGAGGCTGGGACGCCAGCTGAATGGGTCGTTATGGTCGGGGTTACAGTGAGGGTGTAGAAGGACGAGGGAAGGTCCGCCGCCGTCTGGAGTATCAGGCCATGGTGGGCTGTCATCGTAGGTGAAGGTCTGGATGATGGAGGCATCGGCGGCATTGAGGGTGATGGTTTCTCCGCTGTTTCTTAGGCTGCTGAGATTTTGGAATTCACCTGCAATTTGTGAGGGTGAGACTGAAGGGTTACGGCTGGTGAAGGCCGCTTGATTGCTGACAACGATGAGGCGCTGACCCGGAGCGAGGGTGGCATCAGCAGGGAAGGTGAAGTCGACCCCACTTGAGAAAGTGGCGGAGGCGAGTGAGATGGTCTGGGTGCCGATGTTTAAGAGCTCGATGAACTCAAAGTCGTCCTGATCGGTGAAGCCAGCGGCGATCTCTGCGGGAGTGGGATCTGCAGGATGGTAGTGGACCTCTGAGACGACGAGATTGGCGGAGGAGGCTAGGGTGCCGACGATGAAGGTCTCGGAAACTGGTCCTGACCAGTTGGAGGTATCGAGCTGAGCCCTAGCGGTAAGAGTCATAGTGGATGTGATGTTAATGGTGCCGTTATAGAGGATGGCGGAGGGAGAGATGGTACCGTTATCAGAGCGTGGGTCAGTGCCGTCAGTGGTGTAGTAGATGGACCCTGAGGATGCAGCTAAAGAGGCGGGGGTGCCGGAGTTGACGAGCCCACCGATAGGTAAGATGCTGGGAGGATCAACAAAGTTACCATCGATCCAGTTCATGCGTGCGCTGGTCCAAGATTTCATGAAGTCGACTTGAGCCTGCCAAGTGGTGGTTTGCGGAGTGCGGAAGCCAACTCTGCGGGTGCCGAGATTATCCCATTTGGCGAAATTGCGAGTGGAGGGGCCGCCTACGAGTGGGGCGGAGATCGTGTCCATACGGGCTTGGAGGCTGACGTCGGAAAGTTGGTTTTGACGTAGTTCTTGCCAGCGGTCGATGAAGCCTTGTTCAAAGTCTAGATCCTGAAAGAGGCGGACTTCCCATTGGTGTTCATTAACTCCGTTGTTTTCGATGTACTGCCAGCCATCAATATTGCGGTTGTTACGGCAGCAACCATTTCCCATGGTGAGGTTATAGTCCCAGAGTGGACCCATGGTGAGAGCTTGGTTCCGGTCCTTGTGGAGGTAGGAAGATCTTACGTAAGCGTCTTGGTCACGGGTGAGTTCATTGATAGCGATGAGGTTAGCGTATGAGGGGAGATTAAGGAGGGATTCGTAGCCTAGGATGGGATCGCGGAAATCGGAGCTTTTGATGCGGGTGTCGATGTCCCGCACGTGATTGCTAATCCAATTTTGTTGGGCCACGGTGGCTTCGCCTTCGGGATCAGGCTCGACGAGTTCTAAGCTGGTCCAGCCAGGAAGAAGTAGTGAAGGTTCAGCAGCACCAAATTCCCATTTTATGACGTACCCGCCGGTGATTTCTGGTTCGGAATTTTGATCAGGACGGAGTCTTTCGAGGTCTAGACGATCGTTACCGATTTCGTTTACTTCGGTGAGGACGTAAACGCCTCGGTAGTCAGATTGGTAGTCTAAGGGACCACCGTCTTCGTTAACGAAGATCTCGAAGTGCTGGGTGCGTGGAGCGGTGAGCCCGATGTCGCGCCCTAGTTCAAAGACGAGGGGGTTCCGGATGAGAGATTTATCGGTGAAGGGGGCTCCGAGGACCCAGTCAGCTTCCGCAGGGAGGCCGAGGAGTGAGAGGTCTTTGTCCTGGTCTTCTTGGTTTCTGATTTCTAAGCGGTATTGTTGTTTGGGAAATCTGGCGGAGGAGGCTCCGCGGACGCGATATGCGGCGCGGGAGGCGGAGGTGGGAATTTGGGTGAGGGTGGCCGTCCCAGCGACGGGTTCAAAGACGGTGAAGGAGGTAGTGGTGAATGTTCCTCTCCTTGTCGGGCCACCGTTGAAGCTGTCGATGATCATGATGGGGAGGTTAGAGGAGAAGGAGGCGAGATCAGGCGCCCCGGCCTGGCAATCGTCAGGAATCTGGGCGGAGGAGAGGGCGATGTAGTGGCGTCCAGAAATTTCACCCTGCCGGTTGCTGTCAGAGGGGTCGAAGAGGCGTGCTCTGATGACAGTTGTATCACTTAGGTTAAGGGGACTGGTGTAAAGGGTGGAAGTTGCAGTGGGGACTGAGTTGTCAGTGGTGAAGCGGATTTCTGCACCGGGGACTTCTGAGCTGAGAGTGAGGGCTAAGGATGAGGAGAAGGTGCGGCTCGGTTCAGAAAAGAGGACTCTTCCTTCAAGGTGGAAGGGAGGAGCATTAGCTGCACTAGGGCTAGGTACAGCGAAGAGTTCATTGGTTTAATTGTTTTTACTTTATAGTGTAGAACCTTTGTGACCTCTGAAATTAGGTTTCTTCCTCTCTTTTGCTTTGGTTGATTTCATTGACCTTACCATCACGGTTAGCCATATTTTCTGTCAAAAAGTCATTTTTAGATACTCAATATATGGGAGATTGGAAAGTGTCAGAAATGGAAAGTGTCAGAATCCATTTTTTGCCCATTTTAGCAAAATTGGAAAGTGTCAGAATTGGAAAGTGTCAGAATTGGAAAGTGTCAGAGTTGGAAAGTGTCAGAATCAGAAAGTGTGGAATCGGAAAGTGTCAGAATTAGAAAGTGTCAGAATTAAAAAGGGTCAGAAACTGCTCAGTTTGGAAAGTGTCAGAATTGGAAAGTTTCAGATTTGAAAGTGTCAGAAACAGTTGAGATTGGTAAGTGTCAGAAACAGTTGAGATTGGTAAGTGTCAGAATTGGAAAGTGTCAGAAACTGCTCAGATTGGAAAGTGTCAGAAACTGCTCAGATTGGAAAGTGTCAGAAATTGCTCAGATTGGAAAGAGTAAGAAACTGCTCTGACTGGAAAGTATCAGAAACATCTCAGATTGGAAAGTGTCAGAATTGTAAATGGTGAGAAGTGGCCACTCCTATTGTTAATTTAGTGACTGGGAGCCTAGAATTTGAAGAATTTAAAGGATTTGGAACACTGAGGTCCCATGGGGACCCCTAAAACCTTACCATTTCTAATTCTGACAATTTCCAATCAGAGCAGTTTCTGACACTTTC
>CALFVL010000141.1 GCA_937928425.1 uncultured Verrucomicrobiales bacterium | reverse complement strand
ACGGCAGCGCGGGCACATCTCGTGCGGAGTGTGGGAGACCAGCGCACTTAGACTGTCTCCTTCCACGATTTTTAATTCTGAGATGATGAAAAACTCGCTCGCGAAGTCATGATCCTTGAGAAGATCTAAGCAGGGATGACTCGCTGGAACCGTCAGAGTCACACTCGCTTCATTATTTTTCTTAAACTCCTTAGC
This sequence comes from uncultured Verrucomicrobiales bacterium, assembly GCA_937928425.1. Taxonomy (GTDB): domain Bacteria; phylum Verrucomicrobiota; class Verrucomicrobiia; order Verrucomicrobiales; family Akkermansiaceae; genus SW10. The sequence goes on along the minus strand of CALFVL010000141.1, from coordinate 6,878 downwards.
CTGCACTTTCTCTTCGATGGCAGCCTGCATGATGGCGCGGATTTCCAGAAGCTGGGCCACTTTCTCACTCGCTTCACTCCCGGTAAATTTAGAATTCACTTCAGGGAATTTTTGCTCATGGATGGACCCTTCTGACTCTAAGCGCCCTGCGTGTTCCCAAGCTTCCTCTGCGGTGTAGGCGAGGATGGGAGCGAGGAGTCTCACTAAAGCATCAAAAAGCTCTCCCATACACCAAACACTAGCCTGACGACGCTCACTCTCCGCCGCATCACAGTAGAGGCGGTCTTTTGTGATGTCGATGTAGTAGGCACTCAGGTCAGTGGCTGCGAATTGACTCACCGTAGAGAAGACCTTACGGAAGTCGTATTTCTCGTAAGCATCTCGTACTTCCTTAATGACGACTTGCAGCCGCTCCATGATCCATTGGTCAATCAGCGGCAGTTGAGCAGGCTCACTGACTTTCTCATCACGCATGTTCCCTAGGAGGATCTTAAAGGTATTTCTGAGCTGGCGGTAAGGCTGACTCACTTGGGTGAAGAGGGCTTCACTAAAGGGGACTTCACTTTGCCAGTCCACAGAAGAGACCCAGAGACGCAGGATATCAGCCCCATATTTATTATAGAAATGGGCGGCATCAGTAGGCTTTCCTTTCTTCTTCGCGTCAGACTTGGAGGTCTTCTTCCCCGTCTCAGTATCAACGACGAAGCCGTGGGTAAGCACAGTTTTATAAGGAGCCTGATCACGCACTCCTACTGAAAGCATAAGAGAGCTTTGGAACCAGCCACGGTGCTGGTCCGTCGCTTCAAGGTAGAGATCAGCAGGTGCACTCAGCTCAGGATGCGCATCCAGAACCGCAACGTGCGAGGAACCGGAATCAATCCACACATCTAGAGTATCACGGCACTTCGTACTCCCTTCGGGCAGGTCGAAGAGCGCCGCGAGTTCTGCATCAGACTTTTCAAACCAGACGTTCGTCCCTTCCCGCTCCACGAGATCTGCCACCTTCTTAGCAAGTTCTGCCGAGACGATCGGAGTGCCTTCTTGATCAAAAAAGACAGGCAGAGGAACGCCCCAAGTGCGCTGGCGTGAGATGCACCAATCTGGGCGAGACTCGACCGTGCCATAAATACGATTACGCCCCCACTTGGGCAGCCACTCTACAGCATCAATTTCACTCAGCGCCTTCTCGCGGAGCTGATCGATCGAGATGAAGAATTGCTCGACCGCACGGAAGATGATGGGGGTTTTAGAACGCCAGCAGTGAGGGTAAGAGTGCTCATAAGTCTCCTGACCGAGCAGGCATCCCTTCTCTTCTAAGATTTCGACCACGCGGCCATTCGCTTTAAAGACGTGCTGGCCGACGAGTTCTGGCAGCCCGCATTCATCGGTGAACTTGCCGTCATCATCGACCGGACTAAGAAGACCTAGACCATACTGCTGACCCACCACGTAGTCATCAGCACCATGACCGGGGGCGATATGCACCGCACCCGTGCCCGCCTCAGTGGTGACGAAGCCTCCAAGGATAACCTGAGAAGTGCGGTCTAGGAAAGGATGCTGCGCTTCGAGTTTTTCAAGCTCAGCGCCCTTCACCTCACCGAGTTCTTCCACGAGGCTGAGGCCGGTTTTTTCTTGGAACTCTCCGAGAAGATCACGGACAACAAGAAGCGTGTCACCATTGGAAAACTTACCCACCGTGTATGTAAAACGCTCATGCACGGCGATGCCGAGATTCGCAGGGAGAGTCCACGGAGTCGTGGTCCAGATCACGATGCTGGCATCTGGGAAAAGAGGAAGTCCCTCACCAACGAGGGGGAATTTGACAAAAACAGCAGTGGACTTCTTATCAGCATATTCCACTTCAGCCTCGGCGAGAGCAGTCTTGGCACCGTAGGACCACTGGACTGGTTTTTGAGATTGGTAAACACAGCCCTTCTCGATGAGGGCGGCAAAAGTGCGGATGATATTCGCCTCATAAGCTGGATCCAGCGTGAGGTAGGGATTTTCCCAATCGCCAAACACCCCAAGGCGTTGGAAGGAATCACGCTGAGTCTCGATCCACCCACGAGCGAAGCTCTCACAGCGACGGCGGATTTCTGCGGGCTCGACATCCCGTGCATCATCTCCCTGCATGACCTTAAATTCGATCGGCAGGCCGTGGCAGTCCCAACCCGGAATATAGGGCGTTTCATAGCCCGCCATGGACTTCGATTTCAGCACGAAGTCCTTAAGCACTTTATTCAATCCCGTGCCCATATGGACATCTCCATTGGCGAAAGGTGGGCCATCATGCAGGAGAAAACGGGGCGCGTTCTCGTCCTGACGCTTCTTGATAATTCGCGCATAGAGACCTTCGGCGTTCCATTTCTCGAGTCGTGCCGGTTCCCTCACCGTGAGATTCCCTTTCATGGGGAAATCTGTCTTCGGCAGAAACAGGGTGTCTTTATAGGATTTACCTTCTGGAGTGCTCATAGCGCTAAGGGCGGGACGCTAGGGAAATCACAAGAAAAGGTCAATGCCGAGAGATCCCTAGCTCAGATCAGGCAGGCAGGACACCACTCTAATCACTGGCCTCTTAGATGAAAGGTCGCCACGTAGACGAGGTCATTCTCCTCCCCTTCCCCAAGGTTGTTGATTTCTTTATCAATACTCCATCCGCCGCTCTGGAAGAGTTTTTTTAAGGCTCGGTCACTAAAAAAGCGCATCTTCTGCACCGTCTCCTGCGTCTTAAGGACCTCACCATCTTTCCCTTTCATGACGTAACGATGCTTCCTGACTAAACTGCCGCTGCGCTCGTTAATCTTATGCTGGCTTTGTAACTCTCCCGTCTCCCCAGTCGGCAAAATGATGGAGCGGTCAAAATACCATTTCCGGCTAGGGAGATCACCGGAAAGCTCCGCCCAGGGAAAAAAGAGAGTCAGATAGAGGCGAGAGGTCTGCTCGCGCAAGCGCTGCAACTGCCGTTGTGGATCTCCAAAAAGCTGGAAGGTGAACGCAGGGATAACGATGGCTTCATAACGCCCCGCATGCTCCTGCCAACTCCCTGCAATGACCTCTGCTTTAGGAAAACGCTCCTGCGAAAGCTCGCGCATTTCATCCGAGATTTCTAGGCCGACCAGCTCATGACCACCCTCCACTAGTGGTCCCAAAAGTCTCCCAGAACCAGAGCCAAGGTAGAGCGCCCTTCCTTGAGTTTCCCCTAGAAAATCTTCAAGTAAGGGCAATTCACTAGCCGCCTCCTCTGCTTCCCAGAAGAGATCATGCCAGCGGGCCTCTAGACCTTCATACCCCGACTTCATGATTCAGCCCTCGCCTCTGCAGCTGCTTCCTTCTTTTTCAAAGCCTTCATCTCAAGGTCATCTCCCGTGATCACTAAGGCATGAATGGTAATAGGCGCCTCGATCTTCTCAGTGTCAGAAAGAACCGGACTGAGCACCTTATCATCACTTTCTTTAAAGAGAATGATCGCATTGTCACCATGAGTCATTTTGTAATCCTCCAGCGTGAAGACCTCTGTCAGAAGCGTGCTCTTCATCTCCGCCCCCTGCTCCACAAAGCGGCTCAACTCACTAAAACCGGGACCTCCCAAGAAACAGAAACGACCGCGCATATGATTAGCGACCGCCTTCTGATGATGCGCCTCCACATCGGGAGGTGTGATTTGCCAGACATTCGCCTTGCCGAAACGATGCTGAAATTCCCGAGCCGCCAGCGAGTTCACTTCATTATTAGGAGTTGCCGCGATGAGATGACCCAGCCCCGCCAAATCGACCTCCTCCTCGGCATACTCCGAGAGGATATTAGCCCGCAGCGCGGTCAGTCCATCGAGCCGGGCAGCCGCCACTTTCTCATAACGAGTATCCAGAAGAAGGCAGTGGTGGCCCTCCGCCACTAAACCCTTCGCCACCGTGCGAATCCAAGGATCAGCACCCGCAAAGAGAACTCCAGAGGGGTTCGCATCAGAGAGGCCTAAGCGCCGTGCAAGAGGAGCTGCCAGCAGTCCATAAAAAGTGACCGTTCCTAAAATCACGATAAAGACCAAGGGCACAATCTCTCCCGCCTGACTCGCAAGTAAGGCATAATGGGCATTGTCAGGATAGGCTTGTGCCGCGTGCGCGATCTCCAGCGCAAAGACGGAAGTCACCGCCGCCGCGACGATTCCCCGTGGCGCGAGAAGAGCTAAAAAAAGCTGCTCGCGGAAGGTGGTCCGCTTTGATCCTAAATTCGCTAAGAAGACCGAGGCAGGCCTCACTACCAAGATAAGGGCCGCTAGGAAACAGACCCCTTTTTGCCAAACAGCCGCAAGCTCAGAAATACCAATCCGCCCACTCAGCATGAGGAAAAGGAGCGAGATAATAAGAACCCGCAAATTCTCTTTAAACTCTAAAATATGACGAACCGATACCTTCTTCTGATTTGCTAGGGCGATGCCGAGCACAGTGACTGTCAAAAGACCCGACTCATGCTGCAAGGCATTTGACCCCGCAAAGGCCACTCCTACGAGGGCCAAGAAATACATCGTCTCCAGAAAATCAGGAATCAGATGCTTCGCCATGAAGTACTCCGTTAACTTCGCCATGAAATAACCCATCCCCACGCCCACCACCGTGGTCTTCACGATCGCCAGCCCGATATCATCCCACCCCTGCCCTAGACCACCTTCTTGAATGGTAATAAAGACCAGCACCGCCAGCACCGCCCCGATGGGATCTACCACGATTCCCTCCCATTTCACGATCGAGGCCACCTTGCGGCGGGGCTTGATCAAACGGAGCAAAGGAGCCACCACCGTAGGCCCCGTCACCACTAAGATAGCACCAAGAAGAGCGCAAATCTGCCACTCATACTGGAGCGTATAACGCGCTGCCACCGCCGCCAAAATAAAGGCAATCACCACTGCCGTGGTACATAATTTCAGCACCGGAGTTCCCGCCTCCTTAAGCTCAGAAAACTTAAGCGTCAGACCACCCTCAAAAAGAATGATCGCGACCAAGAAACCGACCAGACTCAGGAGAGACTCCTCATTAGCCAAATACTGATCAATCCGCGTCCCCGTAAAATGGGAAAGCGCAAAACCAAAAATCAGGAGCAGAAGAATCGAAGGCAGTTTTAAGCGCCAAGCAGACCACTGAGCGACCACCCCGAGTAGCAAAAGAAAAGCAAGATAAGCTAAAAGACTCACGCGATGAAGCTGCAGGGGAATGCTCTCTAAGCCAAGCCCAGAACGAGTCAACACAGGGTAATCAAACTAAGCGAAAGGAAAGCACATCACTATGGCTCATGGACCATCAAGAAATCCATGCCTCTTCAAATCACGCAATAAATCCATCGAACGCTGGGGAAAAAAATCCTGGAACAACCAACTGCCTTCACCAGTCAAGCTCTCCCACCTTCTAGTCATCGGACCATAAGCTTCTCCTTTCGGGTCCGCCGCATGACCCCATCTCTCACTTTCCTCACCCAACAAAGGTTCAACTTCATCTAACAAAGACCGATACCTTCCTGCCGCCCTCTTCTCAGTCAACAAACCATCGCCAGTCAGCAGACCCCTTGCTCGCTCAGAAAACCTCTTCCGAAATTCCGGCATCTTGATCAACTCTCGGAACAAAAAACCCGGTCCTCTGCGATCACCCAAAAACTCAGAATCCTCAAACTGATCATAATCTAAGGCATTCCCGCCCTTAAGGTTTCTGACATTTTCCCATTTTTCAAAAAACGCCGTCTCACTATCCCAAGTCATAAAACGAAACTTGGGAGCCCCCTCCCTCCTGCCGATCACTCGGTAGTTTTTCTTCGGCCAATCTGCATTCACCGCGTAGCACTGCACCAGAAAGTAATCAATAAAACGACCCACATCTAACTTCTCCTCCAGCACCTTCATCGCAACGGCACCACGTAATCGCGGACTCTTGACTAAGGCCAATAAATGATCATAGGCCGAGCCATCTCCTTTTTTCACCTCACCGGAATTTACGGTAACATAATCAGCCGCTTTTCCTCCAAATCGACTTGCCGCGAACTCTTCATCCGGCATCTCCATTAAAAGATAAATCCCCCAAAAATTCTCATTCAAGGTCAGCCTCACCCACCGCTGCTCCGGCACCTCATGCCCCAGCTGCTTCATGGTCTCACGACACCATTTCTCATTCACATAACGCGCATTCTCCCTCCACGACTTCTGCTCAATCGTCCATGAATCATGCGCTGGGTTCCGCAAAAGCAACTCATCAAATTCCCCCTCCGCCCTAAACACTGCCATCTTCAACCTGCCAGGCCCATACCGTTTCCGAAACTTCAACCGAAAGCTATGCTTCTGAGACTGCGTCCGACTCGTTGCACCATGGACCCTAATCCCGCAGGTGACCGTATGTGACTTGCCTAGTCCGAAGCCATCAAAACGCACGATCCCGACCCTCTCCCAAGCCTCCCCCTTTTCCCATGGTCGAGTCTCCAGGCAATGAACACCCCATAGATCTTCCTGAGACATCGTCATTGAAATCGAAGGAACCTTACCCTCAAGCAGGGGAGTAACTTGTAAAACTCCCAACAAAATCAGCAACAGAATCTGAATTCCCTTCATAGAAACGAATGATCTTTTAGAGACACTCGCACGATAACCGACTTCCTCCATCCTGTCACAATTTATCCTATACCTTCAGGTCTCGTAAGGACCACAGCTCACCCTTCAACTCCCCTAAGGACCCTCGTGGCCTCCTTGCCCCATCCTCTCGCCTCCGCCCAAATCGCTCACGACTCCTCTGAAACACCCCATCCACAAATCCCTTCGATCCAATCACCGCTCCATCCGTAAAATACCTCACCCGACACCGCACCACCTTCGCGATCTTCAAGTCACGTTCCTCATCCTGAGACAAACG
>CALFVL010000140.1 GCA_937928425.1 uncultured Verrucomicrobiales bacterium | reverse complement strand
GGTGTTATCTAGAGGTATTTAATAGACCATGCTTCTTCATGAGTATGGTCTGTAATAACTACCCTCGGAGTACGGGGTATATATAGAGTGTATGCTGATATCGCGCTTACCTTCAATACCTCTGGACAGTTCGCTCAGTACGGTTTCCTTGAGCAACTTCCAACTGTGGCAGTTCCCGAGCCATCAAGCGCACTGCTTCTTGGCCTCGGAGCATTCGGACTTCTTGGACGTCGTAAGCGCTAGTCGTATCCTTTAGGCATAGCCTTTCTTCAACCCGTCCTCTTGCAGGGCGGGTTTTTTCTTGTAGGAGATTTTCACTTTCTTTGTTCAATGAGAAATTGGCCTCTGGGTTTATTTTTGGGTCCGTAGATGCTTTCCCCTTGGTATTCGTCGCTAAGGGGCTCAGATTTTTTTGCCGATGGGGACTTCGTGCCGTGTTCGTTGGTGGAAGCGGCTGAGGTGGGTGAAGCCGGCGGCTTTGAGGAGGGTAAGGCCTTTGTCAAAGTCTCGGGCGACTTCTGAGGGGGCGTGGGCGTCTGAGGTGAGGGTGATGGGAATCTGGGCCTCGGCGGCGAGTTTTAGGAAGCTGGCGGAGGGGTATTGCTCGGCGCAGGGTTTATGGAAGCCCGCGGTGTTTAGCTCGATGGCGATTTTATTTTCTGCGATGGCGGTGATGGCAGGCTCGTAGTATTTACGGAGGTCTCCTGTGGGGACGTAGGCGAATTTTTTGATGAGGTCTGGGTGGCCGAGGAAGTCGAAGAGGCCGGAGCTTGCCATCTGGGTGTATTCTTGCCAGTAGGTGGTCCAGATTTCTTCAACGTCGGCCTCAGCCCAGCGGCCCAGCCATTTGGGATTGTCAAAGTCCCATTTGTCTCCGAGGTAGTGGATGGAGCCAATGAGGTAGTCCCAGTGGTAGGTGTCGGCGAGCTGGTCGATCCACTTTTGGCAGTGTGGGAGCCAGTCGCATTCTAGTCCGGCGCGGACGGGGAGTTTTTCCCCAGCGTGTTGGCGGGCCCGTTCGATCCATTCAAGGTAGGTGGGAAGGTCGGCGAGGAGCATACGCCAATCGTCAAAGGGTTCGGGGCTTTGTGGGGCATGGTCTGAGATGCCGTATTCGGCGAGTCCGGCTTTTAGAGCGCTCTCAATAAAGGCTTCTGGTTCTCCTTGAGCGTGGTGGCAGAGGGGGGTGTGGGTGTGATAATCTGTGAGCATGGGAGCTTTGGCGTTGTCGTGGGGACTTTCTCTTACTAGGTTCTTTGATAGGCGCAAAGCCTGACTTGCTATGTCTGATTTTTCCAAGCCGAATTCTTTCACTCAGCCACTTTTTGATCAGTTGAGACGCCACCCGAAGAGGCTTGTTTTTCCGGAGGGTGAGGATGTGAGGATTCTCCAGGTGGCGGCGAAATTCGTGGAGTTAGGTCTGGGGGTGCCGATTCTTTTGGGGAGGCGAGAGCGAATTTTTGCGATGGCGGCTGAGGAGGGGATCTCGATGCAGTTCGTCCGGGTGATTGATCCGGAAAGGTCATCAGATTTTCCACTTTTTTGTAGTCGTCTGGACCGGATCGAGCGTTATCGGGGTTTATCAGGGGTGGATGTGGAGGGGATGGTTGCGAAGCCTCATTACTTTGCGGCGATGATGGTGCAGTATGGGCAGGCTGATGCGTGTTTAGGGGGGAATCAGGTGGCGGCGGCAGGGGTGTTCCGTCCGCTTTTGCATTTAATTAAGCCGGACCCTCAGGTGCCACGGGTGTTTGCGGTGACGGTGATGACTTCTGAGACTCTCCCGAACTTTGGGGAAGATGGGGTGTTATTTTTAGCAGATACGGGGCTGATCCCGGAGCCGACGGTGGGGGACTTAGCGAGCATCGCGGCGGAGACTGGAATGTTAGCGCATCATCACTTAGGCCGGAGGGCGCGGGTGGCTCTTTTAAGCCACTCGAACCACGGGAGCTCGCCGACGGAGGGTGCACTGAAGATGAAGGCGGCGATGGCTTTGGCGCGGGAGAAGGTCTCGGTGGATGATTGTGATATCGACGGGGAGATTCAGGTGGATGTGGCTTTAAATCCGGAGTCTGCAAGGGTGAAGTTACCTGAGGTGGCTTCTAAGCCGAGGGCGGATGTTTTGGTTTTCCCATCGCTCGATGCGGCGCATATTTCGATGAAGCTGCTGCGTCACTTAGGTGGGGCGGAGAGTTATGGACGGATTATCCGTGGTCTGACGCGGCCAGCGGGGCAGGTGCCACGGACGGCGACAGTGGAGATGATTTTAGGGACGGCGGCGGCGCTGGGGGTGGAGGCCATTCAGTACCGTGAGTTATATCCTAACTCGGTGCTCTAGTTCGAGCGGGGGGAGGGGCTGGGTGGATTCATGATCCAGCGGTCTAGGCGGTCGACTTCTAGGATGAGCTGGAGGGCGATGAGGTGGTGACCGAGTGGGGCGGTCCAGCGTTCTGGTGAGCCGAGTGCGCGGTGAAGTCCTAGGGCCTGCTCGTCCGGCATGATGCGATCTAGGCTGCCTGCGATGGTGAGGATGCGTTGATCACGGAGGAGGGGGGCGAGGCGGCCGGGGTGGAGCTGGGTCATGGTGGCGGCTTGGCGGAAGAGTTGGTGGTATTCTTGGTCAGTGAAGATGCGGGTGACAGTTTCTGGCGGATCTTTACGAGCGTCAGCGATCCAGGCGAGGGAGTTTTTAAAGACACGAGCTGAGCCGGACTCATAAAGAGAAAGGAGGTTCGTGCCGCCGCTAATGAAGATGAGGGCATCCCAGCCGGGGTTGAGGAGGGCGGTGGCGGGGAGGCCAAAGGTGCCTGCGCTGGTGCCCATGAGGACGCGCTTTCCCTGTAACCACTGTGGGCGGGTCTGGGCGAGGTAGGAGAGGGCGCTGCGGGCACTGAAGGCTTGTTCGGCGTAGTGCCGGTCCATGTCTTCTGCGATGAGGGCGGCGGCGTCTTGCAGGGTGCCTGCAGGGGAGGTGAGGGCTGGAAGTTTATTACGGTAGAGGCTATCAGGGGGGAGGGCGACGATGATGTTCCAGCCGCGTTTACGGAAGTTATGGATGATTTTTTGCTCGGCGAGGGAGAGCAGCATGATGGAGGTGTGGTAGAGGAGGAGGCCTTTTGGTTTAGGACTTAAGGCGGGGTAGAGGTGGAAAAAGGTGGAGCGGAAGTCGTAGGCGGAGTAGCACCACTTCCGGTCGCTACTGTGGAGTTCATTCAGGTTAGGTTGGAGGGGGCTGGGGCCGGCGAAGATGGAGGTGGGAAGGAAGCAGAGGCGCAGCTGGAAGAGGCCGGGCTTCGGGTTTTTCTCCCGCTGGCTGATGACGGCGAAGTGTTCACTGCCATCTGGCTGGGAGCCGTAGGTGACGATTTCCCCGTGCGGGGTGTGGATAAAGTGGGGGTGGAGGGGGTGTTTACTTTTGATTTTCTGAGCGAAGTGAGCAGGGGTGCGCTGAGGCCATACGACTTTTATGGCAGTGGGCGGGTGTGCTTTGGCCACCTTTTCCTGAACGCGCATTGAGCAGGCGCTGAGGATGAGGGGGAGGAGTAGCCAAAGCAGTCTCATGGGAGTTAGGTCGGCGCGTTTTAGGCCAGTTCCCATGAGTGTTCTGCGGTGGGTGAGTTTTAGCGAAGGCGTTCTAGGAGCCAGGGGAGGAGCTGGTTAATGGGGACGCGCTCTTGTTCCATGGAGTCACGGTGGCGGATGGTGACGCTGTCTTGGAGTGAGGTGTCATCGTTATTTTCACCTCCTTGGCCGATGGTGTCGAAGTCGATGGCGATGCAGAAGGGGGTGCCGATTTCATCTTGGCGACGGTAGCGGCGGCCGATGGCGGCGGTTTCGTCATAGAAGACGTTTAGGAAGGGTTGGAGGAGGTTTTTAACCTCTTTGGCTTTTGCGACGAGCTCGGGTTTGTTCTTAAGGAGGGGGAGGATGGCGGCTTTGATGGGGGCGATGGCGGGCTTAAAGCGCATGACGGTGCGGATGTCTGGCTTAGCGCCGTCTTTGCTGAGGTCTTCTTCATCGAAGGCTTCACAGATGAGGGCGAGGATGGTGCGATCGCATCCTGCGGAGGGTTCTACGACGTGGGGGATGAGGCGTTCTTTGGTCTGCTCGTCAAAGTACTCGAGCGGTTTTCCAGAGTGTTCTTGGTGCTTGCCTAGGTCATAGTCACCACGGTAGGCGACGCCCTCTAGCTCTTGTTGGCCGAAGGGGAAATCGTACTCGATGTCGTAGGTTTTTTGTGAGTAGTGGGCGCGTTCACCATCTGGGATGTCGAGGACGTGGAGCTTGTTCTTATCAAGGCCGATTTCTTCGTAGAAGGCGAGGCGGTTGGCGAGCCATTCATCCGTGAGGCGGAGGCCGTCTTCTGGTTTACAGAAGTATTCAACTTCCATTTGCTCGAACTCACGTGAGCGGAAGGTGAAGTTCCGGGGATTAATTTCGTTACGGAAGGATTTGCCAATTTGGGCGATACCGAAGGGGAGTTTTACGCGGTTAGAGTCCATGACGTTCTTAGTCTGGACGAAGATGGACTGGGCAGTTTCTGGACGGAGGTAGGCGACGGAGTTCGGGTCATTTTCATCTGCAGATGCTCCCATTTGGGTCTGGAACATGAGGTTAAATTCCTTGGGCTCAGTGAGTTCGCAGGATTTATCTTCACCTTTGGGCAGGGTTGATTTTTTTTCGCAGGGGGGGGCTTCGTCGAGCTGGTCTGCACGGTAGCGTTTTTTACAGACTTTACAGTCGACCATGGGGTCTGAGAATCCGCCGACGTGTCCGGAGGCGGTGAGGACGGAGTGGTGGGTGAGGATGGATCCGTCTAGGCCTAGGATGTCATCGCGCTCTTGGACATTTTTACGCCACCAGAGGTCTTTTAGGTTCCGTTTGACTTCAGTGCCGAGGGGGCCGTAGTCCCAGCAGCCGTTTAGACCGCCGTAGATTTCGGCAGATTGGAAGATGAATCCTTTGCGTTTGCAGAGGGAGACGATTTTTTCCATGCGGGCGGTGTCGGTCTGGTCTTTGTTGGCCATGATTTTGAGGTGGGGAGGAAACAGGAGAATAGGCTGAGGGGAAAGGCTTTTTCATGCTACGGGTTGCCTTTTGTGATGATTGGAGGATACTGAGGCGGATTGGGACGTGAAGTTCCTAGTAATGTAGAGAAAAGATGAAGGGTTTATTGATCGGACTAGGGTTAGTGGGGGCTTATGTGGCTCTGCAGATGTGGGTGTTACCTATGATGGGAGTGGAGACGTGAATGAGCCGTTCTGGTCCTTCAGGTGGAGGATGAGGTCAGGTGAGTCCAACAGTCCCGGTCGGGAGTGATGAGGATGAGGTGAAGGTGAAAGAGGTGAAGGAGCAGCGCTAGGCGCTAGGCAAGTGGAGCTAAGGTTGTGTGTACTTTGACTTGGAGGCGTGATTCAGCGCGTGGATTAGAGGTGTTTTTTAATCGGGATGAGTTGAAGACTCGCCCGGTGGCTGATCCTCCTGAGCGTTTTGAGACGGGGGAGGGGTGTTTTTTGAGCCCCCGTGATCCGAAGGGGTCGGGGACGTGGATGTTGGCAAATGATCATGGTCTGGTGTTGTGCTTATTAAATAAGTGGGAGCTGGAGGGACGGCAGATCGAGGGGGCTAGGAGCAGGGGGCGTTTAGTGTGGAGTCTGGCCGCGGCGAGGTCAGTGGAGGAGGTGGGGGCGAGTCTGGGTGAGCTGAGCTGTTATCAGGCCTTCACTTTGGTGGGCTTTTCTCCGGGGGGAGATCGCTGCTGGGAGTGGGATGGTGAGGAGTTAAGGGTGAAGGAGGTTCCTGATTTTCTGAGTTCTTCGTCTTATCGCTTCGAGGAGGTGGCGCGGGCGCGGGAAGCTTGTTTTAGGGGTGGAAAAGAGGGGGAGGATTTACATAGCTCACGTGGGGAGGAATTTTCTGCGTATACGGTGCGGATGAATCGGTCGGATGCTCAGACGTGGAGCCGCTCGCGTGTGCGGGTGGAAGAGGGGATGGTGAGATGGGAGTATGTGGCCGAGCAGCCGAATTTAGGTGGAGAGCCTGAGGGGTTTCAAAGCGAGCTGGCACTGCGATGATTTACCGGGGGAGTCGCTTAGTTTATGCTCGGTGGCAGCGCTTGAGGCGTTGGGAATTTTGGCCGCTTTGGGCGGTTTACCCACCTGTTTTATTATCGCTTCTATGGCATGGGATCCGTTTACGGGGGCTGACTCTGTGGGTGAATTGTAATCCGGGGATGTTGATGAGTGGGATGGCGCTGGAGGCGAAGGGTGATGTGCTGGATGGTTTTAAGGGGGAGGATGCGCAGGTGAAAATCGCAA
>CALFVL010000139.1 GCA_937928425.1 uncultured Verrucomicrobiales bacterium | reverse complement strand
CGTGTCTAGAAGGTTTTCCTGCTGCAAGGAGGGGAAGGCGGTGGTTTTTGGCAGGAGAGTTTCGCGCTGTTTTTTAAGGTGACCGGAGTCACGGAGGAGCTTGTGCAGCTCTCGGCGCCAGCCGCCAGTGTCGGCCTTGAGGAGGCGACTGAGGTTACCACAGCGCTCAGCCCATTTCATTTCCTCGCTAGCTTGTGCTTTAAGGTCACGCGCGAGTTTTTCACTCGGATCGGCGGCGAGGATGGCCGTGGCAGAGTCAGTGAGAAGGGTGAGGAGCTTCGCAGCAGTGGCCTCCCGACCTTGCTGAAGGTGGGCGAGAACTTTAATCCGAGCACGATCGAAGTTAAGTCCGGCACGATCGTTGATGAGATCCCAGAGCTCTGGTCCACCTTGATCGTTTGGTGAGGAGGAGCGTGCGTAGAGGAGTTGGATGGCCGCTTGGCGGACCTGGCGGCGACTAGCCATTACTGGGGTGAAGGCGCAGGGATTGATTTTCGCGGCGAATTTCTTGCATGGTTTCGATAATTTCGACGGCACTGCGGGCGGCCTCGCGGCCACGATTGATCTTTTTGCCGATGCAGCGGGCATAGGCCTGTTTTTCGTCTTCTACGAGAAGAACCTCATGAATAACGGGAATGTTTTTAGAGACGGAGAGTTCGAGAAGAGCTTGAGTGACAGAAGTGGCTACGAGGTCAGCGTGGCCAGTTCCTCCACGGATAATACAGCCTAAGGCGATGAGACAGTCAGGCTTTTCTTCATCAATGATGGTTTGGCTGACTAGGGGGATTTCAAAAGCCCCAGGAACACGCACGATGTCGATCCTAGCATCAGAGGTGATTTCATCAATCTCATCCACGGCGTTCTGGACAAGAGAGTCAGTGTATTCTTGATTAAACTTTGCCGCGACAATCGCGATTCGTATTTTCCCTGAAGAGAGAGAGCGAGGCTTGGGAGGGATGATCGATGACATGGCCGTGGGGAGGTGATATGGAGTCAGAAGGGGATTTTGTCAATTAGAGGTCGTGGCCCATCCGGGTTCGCTTGGTTTCTAGGTATTTCTCGTTGTGAGGATTTGAAGGAAGGCGGATAGGGACTTCCTCGACGATCTCTAATCCGTAGCCTTCAAGTCCGATGACTTTTTTGGGATTATTAGTGAGAAGTCTAATCTTTCGGATGCCGAGATCGTAGAGCATTTGTGCCCCCATCCCGTAGTCACGTAGGTCAGAACCGTAGCCGAGTTTCTCGTTCGCCTCGATGGTATCGAATCCCTGTTCCTGAAGTTTATAGGCATGAATTTTAGCAGCTAGGCCGATGCCGCGTCCTTCTTGGCGTAGGTAGAGAAGGACACCACCTTCTTCGGCGAGGTGCGCCATTGCGGTGTGAAGTTGGCCTCCACAGTCGCAGCGCCGAGAGCCAAAGACATCACCGGTGAGGCACTCAGAATGGACGCGGACGCTGATAGGTTTCTCTGGGGCGATCTCTCCGCGGACGAGGGCGAGATGTTCTGAATCATCTGTGCTGACGCGGTAGAGGTGGCATTGAAAGTCTCCAAAATCCGTGGGCATAGAGATGATTTCTTCACAACTTACAAGGCGCTCAGACCGGCGGCGATACTCGATGAGTTGAGCAATCGTGCAGGACTTAAGTCCATGCTTTTCCTGATAGTCGCCAAGGTCGCCCACACGGCCCATTGTCCCGTCTTCGTGCATGATTTCACAAATCACTCCGGCAGGGGCTAGGCCGGCTAGGCGGGCTAGATCGATCGCGGCCTCGGTGTGTCCGGCACGGCGGAGAACACCACCTTGCTTTGCCTCGAGCGGAAAAATGTGTCCGGGCTGGACGAAGTTCTGGGGCGATGAGTCTGGATCAGCAAGGAGGCGGATGGTGTGGGCCCGGTCTGCGGCGGAAATCCCCGTGCTGATTCCCTGAGCTGCATCGATCGAGATGGTGAAGGCCGTCTTGTGGGATTCTCGATTTTTCGGAGTCATAGGAGGGAGGTCGAGTGATTCAGCCCTATCTGGAAGGATGGGGGTACAAATCAAACCTCGTCCGTGATTCGCCATAAAAGCGATAGATTCAGCGGTGATTAGGGAAGCTGCTCCG
This sequence comes from uncultured Verrucomicrobiales bacterium, assembly GCA_937928425.1. Taxonomy (GTDB): domain Bacteria; phylum Verrucomicrobiota; class Verrucomicrobiia; order Verrucomicrobiales; family Akkermansiaceae; genus SW10. The sequence continues at coordinate 3,652 of CALFVL010000139.1, read as the reverse complement.
ATGAGGTCAGCCTCGTTCTCTCGCCCTGGATCATCTACGACGATGACAAGGCGTCCCGCTTTCATCTCGGTGACGATTTCATCAATGGGTGAAAATTTCAGCTCGCTCATGGAAGGGAGATGATGGCATTAAATCGACAGCGCGCAAGGTCAGTGCAAGCTTAGCGCATGATATCTGCTAGCGGATCAGGCTCTAAGATACCTAACTCTACCAAGAAGTGGTCTGTGGCACGTAGGGTGAGCTCATAGTTCTGCTCATCTGAGTTGAAGTTAAAAAAAGTGTGCCCTGCTTTTTCAAATTCCATGAGCTCGCAGGTGTTCTTTTTTCTCCGATATTTTTTAGCAAAACGCTCGGACTGTTCGTAGGGGACGACTCGATCTGCTTTACCGTGAAAAATGAGACAGGGGGGGAGGTCCTTTTTAGGGATATTATAAAAAGGGCTGAGTAGTTTCCCGATCTTAGAGGTAGTGAAATTTTCATTCCCAGTTCCCTTCACACTAGTGTCACTAATCGGTCCGAAGAGGACCATCGCGGCAGGTTGAGGAGAAAGCCGTTTGTCATCCTGATGAGGATGGACGGCAGTGCAGAGAACCGCATTTCCTCCAGCACTAGCGCCGATTGCTACGATTTTTTCTGGATTGATTCCCATGCTCGCAGCGTGTGTTTTTAGAAAGATAAGGGCTTCTTTGGCATCGATGATGGCGTCTTCTGGAGTGCCATCGAGGTGGGCTTTATTCCGATATTCCACGGTGATCGCGACCATGCCCCGCGAGGCAAAATGGTGGCAGTGGGGGATAAATTGGGCAGGTGCAGAAATATCCCACAACCCCCCATGGAAAAAGACGACGACTGGTCGGCAGTCCACCTGATAGTCATAATCTTGAGGGAAGAAGAAGTGTGCCATGAGATCGCCCGCGGGAGTCTGCTGATAGATGTAAGAATTCGCGGAAGACAGTAACTGCTGGTTCCGAGCTTCACCAATAATGGGAGACTTTGGAGGGATGTTCATGTGAATCTTGGGGGCGCAAACTCATGTTCGCGTAGAAAAGCTTTTCCAAATGTGGGTGCAATTGTCCATAGTTTCTCCATGAAACGCCTCATTTTACTTTTAGGGTTCTTCTCCCTCATCACTCCGGCACCAGCGCAAGCACAGAGTGATCAGCAGTTGGTGAGTCATTTACAGCAAATTTACACTAGCTGGCGGACGGCGATGGTCCGCAAGGATGCCAGCACTTGGCAGCGTTTGACCTCTCATACCCGGCAAGTGAATGTCCGTAACCGTCTTTGGAGTGAGCGTGTGAAATTTCCTGATGGAGTTTTCTCGGCAAACGTCGCGCCGCCAAGTATCGCTAATTTAAGTGCTCAGCGGGTCCGCGTGAAAGGGAATACAGCAAAGGCGATTTACTTCGGTAAAGTTGACTTTGGTGTTGGAGGCACGCCTACTGATAATGTCTTTATTATTTCCTATGTGAAGGAGGGTGTTGCTTGGAAGTATCACGGCGCAGAATTTGTGAATCTAGGAGCCCTCCCAGAAGTGCGTCAGCAGTTGCAAGCGGGTGAATTGAAGTTCTTCGACTCAGAAGATTTTCATCCGAATGGAGTCGTAGAGCCTGCTCCGAAAGCTCTCCGAGGGCCGGTCAAATATATCGCTCGGACCTACGCTTTTTGCCCTGGGCGCGAAGTGAAATTACTCGTGAATAACACCTCTTCTCATCTTTTCCAAAATACCAAACGCTCGGACGTCGTTATCGGAGGGGCAGTCGATGGTGTAAATGAGATTCAGTACAGTATTAAAGATATTTCGGGAGGTGACCCTAAGGCCCCACTCACGCTACGGGTCTATCTGATGTCTCAGGTTCCTGGCACCCAGCCGATCAAAGCTGCCGAATATCAAGTCACAGATGGCTCGAGACCGAAACCCTCTGGGACTATTCGCTTCACCGTCACTCCGGAGATGACTATTAAACTCAAAGGCCGCTAAGGCTCATCACGCACCCATTAATTCGTCCACTATGAATTTGATCGATTTCCTCAGCACCCACTGGCGCGCCGCAGTGGAGATTTTACTGCTCTGGATACTCATCTATCAAATTTACCGTGCTTTCCGCGCCACCCGGGGAGCTCGTATCTTAGTCGGCTTAGCGCTTGTCATCCTCCTTCTAACTCTCGCCTCGCAACTTCTTCAGCTTAAGGTCATCGAGTGGATTATTAAAAGCGCTGCCGCGATCTTAGCCTTTGCCCTACTCATCATCTTCCAGCCGGAACTCCGTAGTGGATTGGCGAAACTTGGCAGTGCGGGCCTATTTTCCTTTTCGACCACTCAGCAAAAAGTCTTCCTAGAACTTCTCACCGAGTCCGTGGTGAAGCTTTCTAAAAAGCGCTTCGGAGCTCTCTTCGCGATCGAGCGTGGGATCAGTCTAGAAGAGTTTGAAAGCACCGGCGTTCCGATTGATGGTGTTCTTTCCGTAGAGCTAGTCGCTACTATTTTTCACCCCAAGACAGCCCTCCACGATGGAGGGATGATCCTAAAAAAAGAGCGCATTGCCTCAGCGGCCTGCATCTTTCCCGTAAGTCAGAAAACGCTTTCAGACCGCTCACTCGGACTGCGCCACCGAGCTGGTTTTGGGATCAGTGAAGAAAGTGACGCGGTTGCCATCATCGTGAGCGAAGAGACTGGAGCCATCTCAATCGTAGAAGATGGAGAAATTTCCCATAATCTCTCAGCAAGGCAATTCCGCGAAAAACTCGAAGAAATATTCATCACTCATGGCGAAAAAACTCAAGAAACTGATTCTGAAGAACTGGACGGGAAAACTAGCAGCTCTCGTGCTAGCGATCGCGATCTGGTATCTGATTAATCTGAACCTCACAGGAGAAACATCCTTCTTTACTGGGGTGGTCCCTCTCTGGCCGCTTTTATGAAGATCGATTTCTTAAAATTCCCCGGAGTTCTAGTAACTGGTACTGATACTGGGATTGGGAAGACTTGGGTCTCAGCTCTCATTGTCGAACAGCTCAGGAAAGCTGGTAGCGCAGCTGTCGGACTAAAGCCTGTCCTCAGTGGTGCTCGTGACGATGCCGAGCGCCTCTGGCAAGCAAGTGGAGGGGTGCTGGAGCTTGATGAGGTTAATCCTTGGTGGTATCGCGCGCCTGCCGCTCCACTAGTAGCCTCCCAGATTGAGGGCCGACCTCTCGTTCTTACGGAAATGCTTGCACAAATTTACAAAGTACGAGATTCACAAGAGTTCACTTTGGTAGAGGGAGTAGGGGGCTGGGAAGTTCCCATGGCTGAAGACTTCCATTTCCCTGATTTTGCGAAGGCACTGGGTCTTCCGGTCCTCGTCGTCGCCGCGAACTGGCTGGGAACGATCAATCACACCCTGCTTACCGTAAAGGCGATTCAAGCCACAGGCCTGAACTGCCTTGGAGTCATTCTGAATCATCTCGAAGCTGAGCGAGACCTTGCGGCGACCACCAACCGAATGATCCTCGATCAGCTGTGCCCAGTGCCTATCCTTGGCGAAGTCCTTACCGATGCCGACTGGATTGACTGGACTGAGTGAAACTAGAGAAAGTTGGTAAAGCCAACAGGGGAAGTAAGAAGGAGTGTGTTCCAAGCTACCATCTCCTGAGACATTCGAGGACCAAAGCT
>CALFVL010000138.1 GCA_937928425.1 uncultured Verrucomicrobiales bacterium | reverse complement strand
AGTGGAAGTCCGCTGAACTACTTAAATTTCCTGTCTTTCTAAAAACCGATCAAGCGATGTCGTTTGGTCGGTTTTTTCGCTTTATCCATCCCTCTTCTAGCAAGATACTCCCTACGCCATGCCTGACTTACTAAACTCCCTCATCACCCTCGGCCTTCTCATTCTGTTACAAGCAGTCCTTGGTTTTGATAACCTCCTTTATATATCTCTCGAGTCTCAGCGCGCTCCTGAGCAGGACCAAAGCCGCGTCCGTAAACTCGGCATAGGCATTGCAGTCGGCCTACGGATCGTCCTTCTTTTTGTCCTCATAAATTTGGTAAAGGTTCTCCAAGATCCCTTCTACAGCACAGGGGAGGGGGGCTGGATCGAGGGCACCTTTAACTTCCATAGTGTCATCGTCCTTTTTGGTGGCGCCTTCATTCTTTACACCGCCATGAAGGAAATCTCTCACATGATGTCGCTTGAAGACGAAGGGCATGCCATGGACCGGAAGCCCTCCTCTCCTAAGAAAGTCATCGGCCTCATCGTCTTTATGAACGTCATCTTTTCCTTTGACTCCATCCTCAGCGCGATGGCCTTGGCAAGCCATCCTCCTAACGCTGATGGGAGTCATGGGGGCTACCAGCTCGTCGTCATGGTCATCGCCATTCTCACCGGCGGGCTTATCATGATTCTTCTCGCAGATAAAGTCACTGACTTCCTGCGGCGGAACCGGATGTATGAAGTGTTAGGACTCTTCGTTCTCTTCGTCGTAGGGATTATGCTCCTGACTGAAGGAGCCCACCTCGCCCATTTAAAATTCTTCGGGAACGAAATTCAGGCCATGACCAAGACCACCTTCTACTTTGTCATTGGCACCCTTCTTCTCACCGACATCGTGCAAGGCCGTTACCAAAAGAAACTCACCGCCGAGAAACTCCGGAAAGCCGCCCAGACCTCCTCATAACAGCTCTTGGCCCCAGCGCTCGCACGAGTCTCACCTCACGCGAACCTTACTACACCATTTCTGAAAAACCTCGAAGCCACCGGATGAACTAAAAAGTTCAGGCACCTCTCCCTGACTAAGCCCTAAGCCCTGAAAAGCGCGCTACTACTGAGTCACAGTGAAGGTTCATCAGGAAGGAATTCTCGTCTGATTGAGCGACTCGTCTCCAAGCAAGGCGCAGGATAGAGTTGGTCAATGTCCTCCCGTACTCTGAATTCGTCCCCTTTTTGTCAGTCACCACCACACTGCTGCCATCCTTCAGCAACTCAGCTTAAATGAGGGTGAGCATTGGTAATCATCATCAACTTATCAAAAGGCCCCATGACTTCTTCAAATAATTAAAACCCGAAAGCAGCGTTAAAACAAAAGCCCCCCAAAGAGAACCCAGACTGAGCCACCCATCCTGCGCACTCAGATCCATTAAAAACCTCCCCGAGATTGACTGAGGACCACTCAGGCAAGAGATCAAAGACACCATACACGTGATGCTAAACGTCAGCTGGAAAGTCGTCTTCCACTTACCCAGCCGGTCTGCTGCGATCACCTCACCCTGATCGATTGCGATTTGTCGCAGCCCCGTGACTAAAAACTCCCTCCCGATAATCACCGAAGTCACCCAGACAGGGCAGCGATCCACGCTACTAAAATAAATAAAAGCCGAAGACACCAGAATCTTATCCGCTAAAGGATCCATCAACTTCCCCAGCGAAGTCACCAGATTCATCCTCCTCGCTAAATACCCATCTAACCAGTCTGAGATCGCAGCCAGAATAAAGGCCAGCAGAGCCACTACTAAGCCCAGCCTGCTTCCCAAGCTCACCCCCAGCACAAAAACACCCGTAAGAATAAGCCGCGCAAAAGTGATAGAATTAGGAAGATTCACAGAACTCGTTCACCTTGTCCCAGACTCCGTAGAGAAACAACCCTTAGCATCACTTATCCCCTGATTTGACAAAAGCCATTCACCCACGCTAACTAAAGCACATGAAAAATCCCCTTAAAAACCTCCTTAAGACTAAGACCCTCACCCTCCTTCTCCCCATCGCCATCATCAGCTGCGCCGCCCCCGCCGCCTATAATGCCAGCACTGGCCAAGTCCAGACCCGTCCCGCTGACCCCAGCCTCATCCGTGAAGGAGAAGCCGCCTTCGCCCAATACAAACGCCAAACCCCCGTATCACGTAACACCTCAGCTCGGGCCCGTGTCAACCGCGTAGCCGCCCGCCTCCGCCCCATCATTAACCTCCCCGGTGCTCGTTGGGAATTTGAAATCTTTGAGGACCCCTCCGCCAATGCCTTCGCCCTCCCCGGAGGGAAAGTCGGAGTCAATACCGGCCTCCTAAACATCGCCGCCACAGATGGGCAGCTCGCCGCCGTCCTTGCTCATGAAATGGCCCACGTCACCTCTAACCACGCCGCCGCACGCGTTAAAAATAACCAGACCCTCGCCCTCGGCGGAGTCATCCTCGGAGCCGTCCTAGGTGCCTCAGAAGCCGGTTCACAACTCGGCAGCATCGCCCAGAGAGGCAGTGAAATCGCCTTCGGCCTCACCTTCTCCCGCACCCAAGAGCTTGAGGCTGACCGCATCGGCACCATCTTCATGGCCCGTGCTGGCTACGACCCCGCCGAAGCCATCACCCTTTGGCAACGCATGGGCGCGCAGAACCGCTCCGCCACCCCAGAATTTCTCAGCACCCACCCCGTCAGCAGCACCCGGATTAAGGCCCTACAAGAATTTCTCCCCGTCGCCCGGGCTCAGCGTCGCTAAAGCACCCAGATCAGGCATTGCGCTTCATCTCATCAGCGAGTAATGACATCTTCATGAGCGCTTGCGGTAGTGGCAGAAATTTCGGTCCTCGGATGAAGATGGACACATCTCTACACCTCGAAAAAAAACCCAGCTGGATAAAAGTCCGCCTCCCAAATAACCCCATCTTCTGGGATACCAAGTCACTCATTAAAGACCTCAATCTCGTCACCGTATGTGAAGAAGCCCAGTGTCCTAATCGCTGGGAATGCTGGGGGCAGGGGACCGCCACCTTCATGATCGCCGGGGAAAAATGCACCCGCGCCTGCGGATTCTGCGCTGTGAAAACCGCCAAGCCAGATGCCCTCGAAGAGGACGAGCCCACCCGCGTTGCTGAAGCTACCAAACGCATGGGCCTCAACCACGTCGTCATCACCGCCGTCGCACGTGATGACCTCGCAGATGGTGGTGCAGAACACTTCCAAAAAACCATCGAAGCCGTCCGCCACACTAACCCCGGCATCATCATCGAAGTCCTCGTCCCCGACTTTAACGATAAAGACTGGGCCCTTGACCTCGTCATGAAAGCCCGCCCCCACATCTTTAACCATAACCTCGAAACCGTCGAACGCCTCACCCCGCTCGTCCGCAGCCGTGCTCAGTACACCCGCTCCCTTGCCGTCCTTAAAAAAGCTAAAGAAATGGCTGGCGGAATGGTCGCCACCAAAAGCGGCATCATGCTCGGCCTCGGCGAACGGCCAGAAGAGATCGAGCAGGCCCTAGATGACCTCCGCGCCGCAGACGTCACCGTCCTCACCCTCGGCCAATACCTCCGTCCCACCCCCATGCACCTCCCCGTAGTCGACTACGTCACCCCAGAAAAGTTCACCGAGTGGAAAGAAATAGCCCTTGCTAAAGGCTTCCGCCACGTCGCCAGCGGCCCCCTCGTCCGCAGCTCCTACCACGCCGCAGACTTTAAACCAGAAGAAGACGTCATCGAAGCCATCGCGGCAGACCTCGCCACCACCTAAGCGAGGAGCAGCCCCTCACTTCAGACTCCTCCCCCCACTGACACTATCCTACCAAGGAGTCATCCCCCCATTCACTAATAAAGTCTGCCCAGTAATAAAACTAGACTCCGGCATCGCGAAAAACCTCACCGCATGGCCCACATCCTCAGGCCGCCCCCACCTCCCAGCAGGGATCTGGGCTAAGTACCCATCCTTATCCTCCTGAGGATCATCTGCATGTCGCTCCACTGGGATCCAGCCCGGCGCCACCATATTCACCGTAATCCCATACGGAGCCAACTCCCTCGCCATCGAGCGGGACCAGCCAATCTGCCCGCCCTTCGCCGCCACATAAGCCGAGAAATTCCCATTAGAGCACGCAAAAACCTCAGAAGTGACATTAATAAAACGCCCAAAACCCCGCTCCTTCATCCCCGGAACCGCTGCCTGCGCCAATAAAAAAGGACTCATCACAAAAAAATCAAACATCTCCCGGTAAAACGCCTCATCATACTCCTCAATCGCCTTCTGAGGCTGAGCCGGAGTCGCATTAGGCACCACGATATCGACTGGCCCTAACTCATTTCCCGCTCGCTCGAATAAGGCCCTAACCTCACGCTCATCAGAAACATCAGCCCGCAGCGCAATCGCCTCACCACCCCCTGCCTTAATCTCATCAGCCACCGCCTCCCCGAGCGTAATGTTATGAAAAGCATTCACCACCACCTTAGCACCCCCAGCTGCCAAACTCCGCACGATTCCTGCGCCCAAGCCCTTACTACTCCCTGTGACCAAAGCCACATGACCACTTAAACATCCTTTCTCACTCATCGGATACAGCCTAAACCCACTCACAAAGCCATGAAAACCCTCAAATGGATCAAGAATAAAAATAAAACCACTCATTTGAACACTTTTTCTCTTCACGAACTACTGTTCATCTGCTTCAGTCCTCACAAGTAAATCACCGCTAACATTGCCATGACCGCCACCACCGCTAAAACTACCGCCATGTCCGAAAAGAAAGAAAAAGCCCCCGCCACTGCTGCTGCCAAAGGGGATGATAAACTCGCCGCCGCCCGTAAAAAGAATCTCGATCTTGCCATCACCTCCATCCAGAAAGACTTCGGAGAAGCCGCCATCATGCGCCTCGGCGATGATAAACGTATGGATGTCGATGCCATCCCCACTGGCAACCTCCTCATCGACCGCGCCCTCGGAGTCGGAGGCTTTCCCCGTGGTCGTATCGTCGAAGTCTTCGGCCCAGAATCCTCCGGTAAAACCACCCTCACCCTCACCGCCATCGCTCAGGCCCAGAAAGCAGGAGGCCTCGCCGCCTTCATCGATGTAGAGCACGCCCTAGACCCCCAATACGCACGCCGCCTCGGCGTAAACCTAGATGACCTCCTCGTCTCCCAGCCCTCCTCAGGAGAAGAAGCCCTCCAAATCGTCGAAACCCTCGTCCGCTCAAACGCCATTGACGTCGTCGTCCTGGACTCCGTCGCCGCCCTTGTCACCAAGCAAGAACTTGCTGGAGAAATCGGAGACTCCACCGTAGGCACCCAAGCCCGCCTCATGAGTGCCGCCATGCGTAAACTCACCGGCTTCATCTCAAAAGCCCGCACCACCTGCATCTTTACGAACCAGATCCGTGAAAAAATCGGCGTCATGTTCGGCAGCCCAGAAACCACCCCAGGCGGTCGCGCCCTAAAATTCTTCTCCTCCGTCCGCGTTGACATCCGCCGCATCGGCCAGATTAAAGCCACCGATGGCACCGTAACCGGCAGCCGCACCAAGATTAAAATCGTCAAAAATAAAGTCGCACCACCCTTCACTGATGCCGAGTTCGACATCATGTATAACGAGGGCATCTCCTCCGTAGGCTCCCTCATCGACCTCGCCCAAGAATACGACATCATTCAGAAGCGCGGCAGCTGGTTCAGCTACGATGGCTCCCAACTCGGGCAAGGCCGAGACGCTACCAAAACCGCCCTTAAAGAAGACGAATCCCTCTACCTAGAAATCGAGGAAAAAGTAAAAGCCAAAATGGAAGAAGGACAATAAGCCCCTCCCTCGCTTCGCCAAAGTCCTATCGCGACTCCCCATCGCAGATAGGACTTCTTAATCACTCAAAGCACGTAGTTAAGAAAATTCTCCTTCCACCCTCACAAGCTTCATCTATGATGATTGGAAAATCGTGACCTCCGTCACCAGAAAGCATAAGCAAGATAAAGTTAAGATCGTCACCTTCGACTGGGGCCTAGACTTCAGCCGCTCCGCACAAGGAGCAGGTGGCGTCGGTGGTCTCCTCACCACTCGCACCAGCGAATTCGCCTCCTCAAGATACACCACCAATAGTCGGCGAATTGGGCAGCACTTCCCCAGCTACGATGCTAACGGAAACATCATCGCATGGACCAGTGAAGGCGGGGAACACCGGACCACCCGCGACTTCGACGCCTTCGGAAACATCGTCACCAACCAGGGAGAACGGTGGAACGAGTCCACCCCCTTCGGCTTCTCAACGAAATACGAGGATGTGGAAACGGGGCTGCTTTATTACGGCTACAGATACTACGATCCGGTGACGGGAAGATGGCCAAGCAGAGATCCGATTGAGGAACGTGGAGGGATTAACCTCTACGGGATGCTGCACAATGATGTGCTTAATAAAGTCGATTTACTCGGTTTGGATGCCGTTGTCGTGTCCGGCGGGATCAATAAAAATCTGAAAACAGACCCGGATCACGATAAGAATTGGAAGAATTTTATCACTGCAGCCAAGTTGTATATCCAAAAACTCAAAAAGAAGATCGGCCCTGGGGAAGAGATTGAATGGCATGTCGAAGAAAATTCCTACAGGGTAAGAGAGAGTAGTGAGGATAACCTAATGGAAATGAGATACGAATCTTATTACATTAATGAAATTAAATCGACTGCGAAAAGTCTTGGAGTGAAGCTTGTTTTTTACAACGGAGAAAAGGAGTTGATTAACAATGTCAATGGGGGAGGCCGCCAAGGGAACGACAAAATCAGTGATTTTTCATTTTTTGGTCATGGAAATTCAAGTGGTTGGTTTACTGAAGGGATGAGTGCTGGCCAGGGGCCTTTGCTCACACATGATGATATTAAGCTCTTTATGGCAGGTTCTTTTAAGGTGGGCTGTAAATGCACCAGTTATGCGTGTAATACAGCAACTAAAGATGATTCAGGAAACAGTTTTGCAGATTCTTGGAAGGCTGCACTTGGGCTTGACATGTGGGCGATCAGGGGAAGAAGTGACTATGCGCCCACTGCTGTCAGCAAAAAGAAACTCGCAGTCTGGCACGTGAAGGAAATTTTCACAGATGCAGGTGAAAAACCCCGTGAGAAAATGCCAGAGCCAGGTTTTCAAAACGACGGAGAAAATCCATCTGAATGGGTTGATCCAACAAAGCCCTAAAAACTAGAAAGGCATAGATAGTGAAATGAGAATGGCACTAAGCTTTACTCTGATTGGGGTGTTTTTTGTAGCGATTTACTTTGGGTTTGGTTTGCTTTTTTTCCAAAAATTGGATATTCGTTTTGATGAAAAGTTCAACCCGAACTCTTCGTTCTCGATCGCGTGCGTGAATGACACTGCGGATAATCGGCGACTCTTTACGTTGGTTGAGAAAGGGATTAGAGAGAAGTCGAGTTTTGAAGAATTTAACAAGTTGAGAAAATTGGCTATCGATGGTGCGTATACTGTCCGCCACCTTACAAAAAGGGAAATCGAGACAAGTTCGCTGAAAGTTCCGAAGAAGACGGATTTATTAATAGTATTTAATTACGATAAATCGGGGTCGTGGCTATTTGAGGTTTGGGAGCTTGAGGGAAGCGATGCAGAAATAGTAGTCGGATCAAAACCACGGCTAAATCTAAAAAACTACTTATTCGGTGATGACTGAATCAGAAACAATTCGTTCTATTAGATAACCAAATAAATAGAATCTTTGGCGTGGTGGAAAGGGACAGATAACAAGATTTTTCGGTGAAATCAAAAGCACCCAAGTCAAAGGGCAACCACCGCTCCGTCACGCCTCCTGCTTTTTCCTTCGTTCGTTCCTCACTGCGGGCAGGAGTCGCATTTAAAGCGTCCGACGATTTGCACAAGAGCTTGTAGAAACGTTGAAAGCCCTCTCCTTAGCTGTTCGGTGGATCAAAGTCCTTCGTCTCAAGACTAGCCTCCCTTCGGTCGGTCGAATTGTTAAAGCGTGCGGTCTGTCACGCCTCCTACTTTCCATGGCCATTTGACTACGGCTTCGCCTAGCCCTGCGGGCACTCCTTTGGGCTGTCTATCTACGCCCCGCTTCGATTCGCAACATCCGTAATCAGTCGCCGTGCTCGATCTCCGATACGATTGGCGAGGTCGCCGCATCAGTAAAAAAGCCACCTACGGACTAGGCCGAGATTCTCCTTCCACCCTCACCAGCTTCATCTATGATGGCTGGAACATCGTGGCCACCATCACCAGAAAGCATAAGCAAGATAAAGTTAAGAT
>CALFVL010000137.1 GCA_937928425.1 uncultured Verrucomicrobiales bacterium | reverse complement strand
AACCGTTGGATGCAACAGTTCGTGACCGCGTTTGGAACCGACGAAAACGACGAACAAACAACATTCAACGGGACCATCCCTCAAGCGCTCATGATGATGAATGGTGAATTGGTTGAAGACGCTGTGAACTTAAAGCCCGGTAGTTTTCTGCACGGTCTGCTTTCTGGCCGAGGCAAACCAGCAGAGAAGGTCAACAAGCTGTACCTTGCCGCACTTACACGGAAGCCCAGCCGCAGAGAACTTAACCGAGTGAATCAGTTGGTTCGAGGCTACCCGCGTGGAGCCCAGGCGGCGGCGTGGCAGGATTTGTTTTGGGCTTTGCTGAACAGCAACGAATTTATTTTCGTTCACTAATCAAGAACGACGCGGCCGACGTACCGCGATCTGCGAATACAACAACATCGGAGAAACGAAATGAAATATCGAACGCCACGCGACATGTCTCGTCGTCACTTTATGCAGCACATGGCAACAGCTGCTGCGACGATTCCGGCCATGAATTTCCTCAGCCACGTACAGGCCAATGCGGCTCAGGTTCGAAAGAACCAAAAATCCTGCATCCTCATGTGGATGGGTGGCGGACCGCCAACAATCGACATCTGGGATCTGAAACCGGATTCAAAGAATGGCGGTGAGTTCAAACCAATCGATACGGCAGCAAAGGGCGTTCAGATTTCAGAACACATGCCGATGACCGCCAAAGTGATGGACAACCTATCCATCATCCGCTCAATGAGCACACGTGAAGCGGATCACGGCCGTGGTCGTTACTACATGCATACCGGCTACGTGCCAAACCCGACTGTCGTGCATCCGACCTTTGGTTCCGTCGTAAGCCATTCGCTGACACCAAAACGTACGGCTTTAGAAATCCCTTCGTTCATCTCCGTCGGTGGTGGTGGCGGCGATGCCGGTTTCCTGGGCATGACCCACGCGCCGTTTGTGGTCGATAGCAACGGCCAGATTCGAAACGCTCCTTCAGAAGCCAGCAAGAAGCGTTTGCCAAATCGTCTGGCGATGTTGGCCGCCCTGACGCTCACCGTAACACTCCAGTCGCTGACTCTGGAGTAGGAATCTGGAGAATGCTGCACCCGCAAGATGCTGAACCTCACGTTATGGACGGAATTGAAGAAGGCCAGCAGAACCGAGACTCTCGGATCTTAACTCCTAAGAGTCTTACGCTCGTGAGTGAGGCGAACCGTCTCGGTGTGCTTAATAACTATCACGCGATGACCGGACTCTCTAGCAGTGTGATTTGTAACGTGCGTGATGGCGGTCTTAAGAAAAATCTCTCGGCCTTCCTTCATAACTCGAATGGAGACAGTCCAGTCGATATCCCTTCTCTTGGAGGAGGTGGTAAGCCTCACTATATTGGAATTTCTGCAGAGGATCGCTTAATCGGACCTCCAAATGAAGAGTATGCCAACTTACGGGACGAGGACTATGATGACTCTAAGTACCAAGATGTCGCTCCGACATTTGAGCTCCTTTGGCGCTGGGCTCAGCTTGCTGAGGAATTTCGTTTTGGGAGCACGGAGACCGTGATTCGCCCGCAAAAAATTGCAAATGCCCGTCCTGGCACCAGTGATAGTGATGGCTGGGATAATGGAAGTCCCCTCGTCTTAAGGCCTTCTGAGAACGGAAACGTCCGCACCAATGTGTATGACGGAGAGAACTTAACTCCGGCAGATCCCAGAAACCTCTCGGACGTGAAGATCACTCCCGTGATTACCGAAGCATGTATCTATTATAACCTAGCAACGTATCCTGTAGGCACTGGGGCGACTCAGGAGCATATTCTCCGCCAGTGTATCTATCCAAGGATCGGTTTATGGAATCCATATAACGTGGATATGGAGTTGGGCTCTGACTTAGTTCTTCAGCTCTTTCTCAACGGGAAGAAGGCGGTGACTTTCGATGATAATCGACGGTTCACTCGTGAAATTTACTTCGGAGGCCGTCGTGTCAGCGATGTTGATGGGGAGCGGACGAGTACTTTTGACTCCCAATATGGAGGTCAGGTTTACTTCCTTCTTCCTAGCGTTACTATTCCCCCTGGAGAGACTTTTATCTTCTCAATGGGTGGACCTCCACGTCCGCTTGATCCCGAGACTTTTGAGGGAAATCGTCTTCAGGCACAGGACGCACCCTCGGCGAGTAGCTACCTCTATAAAGATTACCGTCAGACTGATCTGACCGGTCAACGTGCTCGATTTGCGCGGGATCCTAATCCCCGCCCACCTCTCCCGGACGGGACTGCGGCACCTGCCAGCGAGCGTATGAGTATTGCACCAAGCACATTCCGTGAGACTCCACTCAATCGCCGTGTTCACGGAGCAGATAACTACATGTTCATGCTCAAGCAATTGCAGAATGGGGCTACCAGATTCGCTAAACCAGGACGCGATCCTGATGAGATTTGGGCAAGTGAGCCAGCCCTCGTATACGCCAGCGTATCATTACAAGCAGGTGGTGGAGATGAATTCCCAGTCGCTTGGGACTCGGACACCAGAGCACAAGTCATCCAGCTTTCTGGGCCGAATGATGTCGTGCCAGATGGTGCAGAACCACATCCATTTACCCGTGACGGATTCAGAATCCGCTGGCTCGACGAAACTGCTGCGAACAAAGCCGGCGCAGACAGCCCGGCGATGCTCGAAAGCTCCGCGCTTGGAAACTGGAACCTCCGTGCATCCTATATCTGCCGGAATCCTTTTGATAACGTTTCTACAAATCCTCCATACTTCCACAGTATTTACACTCGTGACCTCCCAAGTGACGAGTTAGGCTGGAATGCACTCTTCCCAGTGCAGCGAGCTGGATTCCAGACTGGTTTCCCCTTTGGCCGTGCGGGATTTGGAGTTGATAGTGTGGTTGCCTTTGAGCTTCCCACCCGTGAAGTAGGAATTCCATCGCTAGGCTACCTCCGCCACCTTCAGCTCTCTGAGTTTGTATGGCACCCTAGTTATTCAATTGGTTCATCCATTGCTGATCCCAGAGTTCAGACTACTGGAACTGTACCGAGTGAAGGTCCTAACCTAAATCAGAACCATGGTTGGAACCCCGCAGGCTTCGCGATCGAGTATTGGGGAGATCTTTTCCGCAATATCGTCTTTGAGCTCTGTAATGATAACCATCTGATCCATGACCTCAGTTATGAAGTGAACCACAATCTCTGGTCTGACTTCTTCCTCACTGGCGCCACTCCAGATCAGATTGCCAACTTCGCGCAAGATCCGGTCACTAGCCCCCTCAAGAATGGTAACTTACGCCTCTGGGATAATAATGGTGATGCGACTGAAGATCTTAATGACCTCTTCAGAGCCGCAGGACGCCTCATGATGGATGGCGGCTTCGATGTTCACTCTACGAATAAGGAAGCTTGGAAGGCCATTTTATCATCAAACCGTGACACTGGCTATGGCTCTCTGAACCGGACTCCGTTCCCACGCACTCTTTTCCCGAAGGGTGAGGAGAATGATAAAGCAGAATACTCCACTCGGGTTTTCACTGGATTCCGTAGCCTTGGTGACGAAGAAATTGATTCTCTTGCGGAAGCTATGGTGCGTGAAGTGAAGATCCGTGCACCGTTCTTCGGGATGTCAGACTTTGTCAACCGTCGCCTTACAGATGATGAGACAGGCCGGAACGGAGCAATTGAAGCAGCTCTTGAGCGCTCCACTCCGAATCGGGGCCAAAATAATGAATTCCCAGTTACAAAGACTGATCTACCAGACCGGACCACCTTCGTGGCTCAGGATAATCGTGGCACTCCACAAGTGGCTGACACCACTCTCTTGGATCAGACTTTGAAGCCTGCATCCACTGGGTATGGAACACCTGGATACATCACTCAGGGTGATGTGCTTCAGGCGGTTGGTTCAGGCCTTGTCGCTCGTTCAGACACCTTCACCGTGAGAGCTTATGGAGAATCAGTGGATGTGAATGGTAATGTCTTAGCCCGCGCTTGGTGTGAGGCCACTGTGCAGCGCACCCCAGAGCCAATGGTCCCTGACGAGGAAACTGGGATGAACCCCATGGAGCCTCAGGGTGATCAAACTGACTTTGGCCGCCGTTTCCAGATCGTCTCCTTCCGCTGGCTGAATGCTGACGAAGTTTAAGATCAGGAAGCTCTCGACCTAGATCGTGACAAAGGCCCCGGAATTCCGGGGCCTTTTTACTTTTTCCACTCGACGCGCTAGCTCATGTGGGTGATTTTTTTATCTGAACCTTGCTGTAAAAATGAAAGTTATCCCTCTTTTCTTCGCTGTTCTCCTTGCCTCTTCCTTAAGCTTAGTGGCAGAGAGTGTTAAGGAGCGAGTTGCCCAAGCACAGAAGGCGGCAGTTGCGCAAAAGAAAGACCTCCTTCTTGTTCTTTCTGCATCTAAGTGGCAGAAGAAGAGTCAGGAATTTGAGGAGAAAATCATCAAATCTGAGACTCTTGAAAACGGAATTAAAGACCATTTCATCCAAGTCCTGATCCCCTGTCCGCGTCAGCGTTCTGAGGCCTCTAAAGATCTTTTAGAACTTCAGCAGAAATACCGCTTCCGCGAAATGCCCTCGGTGGTTCTCATCGACGCAGCGGGCCGACCATACGCTTATACTGGCGCCCGTGACTTAGAGCCAGCGGCTTATCTTAAGCAATTGCGTGATTTTTATGAGCAGCGAGTGCAGCGTGATCGTCTTTTTGCCGAGGCGGCTCAGGCCGAGGGATTGGAGCGAGCTAAGCTCCTTATCGAGGGGCTTAAGAAAATGCCTCAAGAGATGGTGCGGGATTTCTATTCTCCTCAGCTCCTCTCGATCGTGAGGGCGGATAAAAAGGAAGAGACCACTTATGTAAAAGAGATTGAGAAAACAGAAACTCTCCGAAAAGAGCGCGAACGTTATGGAATGCTTTTAAAGAGGGGAGCTTACCCTGAAGTCATCAAGAATGCCCAAGAGGCGGCTGCGAAGTTGGAGGGTGAAGACGCTCAGCGGCTTAAACTTTATGAAATTCAGGCCCTAGCCGGACTAAGGAAATTTGAAGAAGCGGCGAAGGCGGTGGAAGAGATGGTGGCAATGGCTCCAGACTCAGACCATGCGAAACTTTCGAAGCAGTATCTCGCGTCACTCGAGAATTCTAAAAGAGGTAGTGAGAATTCTAAGGCCGCTGCTAAAAAGTTAGCTAAGCCCATGGTCTCTAAGCCAATTGCGACCATCTCTGATATAAATCTCCTCAAGAAAGATGCGAAAGAGGCTGAGCTAGCTGCCAAGCATGCAGTTGAGCAGGAAGAAAAACTTCAAAAAGCGGCTTCCGAAATGCTGGAAAAAATTAGAGAAACCAAAGCGGCCCTAGAAAAATTCGAAGCAGCTCATAAGGAAAATTCTGCGACTCTTAAGGAGGCTTCGGCGCAGCGTGAGCGCCTCGTGCGCCGTGCTGATGCGATGAAGGAAGTGGTGGAGAATCACGAGGCCATGGAAAAGCGGAAGAAGGAGATTACGAACTTGGAGAAAAAAGCGGCTGAGCTCCAGAAACAGGCGGCAAAACTCCGTGAGAAGGCGGAGAACACTCAGGAAGAAGAATAGAAAGTGATGCGACATCTGCTTTTCTTTTTTCTCCTCTCCTTACCACTTCAGGCAGTCTGGCTTAAGTCGCTCGAGGAGGCGAAGTCTCAGGCGGTAAAGGCTGGGAAGGAGATCTACCTTGTCTTCACTTCCCAAGAGGTTTCTGGGGCCTGTGTCCAGCTCCAGAAGCAGCTCCTTTCTCAAGAGGCATTTTGTCAGCGAGTGGCGGAGCGCTTTATTTTGGTGAATCTTGATGTTCCCGCGCCTGCTCGCGAGGGAGAAGTTTCTCCACGTCTAGGAAACGAGATCATTGCAAAGAATTTTAAGGTAGAGAGCTACCCCTCCGCTTTTTATCTGAATGAGCAAGGGCTCTCTTATGCTTCTGAAACCGGGGTGATTATGACTGAGCTTGAGGAGTTTTCCGCACGCTTGATCGAGATGTCTGATTTTTACCGGAAGCAGAAAGAGGCTCTCAAGCTGGCCTATGAGAAGGAGGGGATGGCGAGAGCGAGGGCTATTGTAGAGGTTCTCAAGAACGCCCCGCAGGGCGGAGCAGAGGAGCGCTTTGCTGATGAGTTTACGGAGCTAGCTAGCTTAGATCCTGAAGATTCTCTGGGCTTCCAAAAACCGCGCCTCGCCGAGAAGGGATTTCGTGATTTGAGCGAGGATTTAGAGGAGGTGTTTCATAAAGATTCTTACGAGGAGGCGACGCAGCGAATTGATCGTTACGTGGAGGAGTTCCAGCCACAGGGTCTGTTACTGCAGAAGGTGCTCTTCCGGAAGCTGGCGGCTTTAAGTCATGCTGGTCAGACGGAAGCGGCGATACTCACTGCGGAGAAGATCATCATCGTCGATGCTGAGTCATCTCATGGGAAACTTGCCGCCCAGATGCTGTCCCGCTTAGAGAAAAAATAAGTGGGTGCTTAGAGCGTGCGTGCGTAGGTATCGCAGCGCTTGTGCCACCCGGCTCGCCAGCGGCTTTCACCCCGGCTGGCTGGGGAGTTTTTAATGCGTAGATCGAGCCGGCGCTTTGCCGCTGCGCTAAATTCGCGCGCGGCAGCTGGGCCGGATGAGACATTTCTCATCTCCATCAAGACCCACATTAGTCCCCAGCCCTGGCCTGCGTATGCCTCACGCGGATTTGTGCCGTCTCCTTTAAAGTTCACGTAGTCGACGAGGGCGTAGATCCCATTCGGAGTGGAGGCGACTTTATCGTAGTTTGCCCTAATCCGCGCACGTTGAGCGGCGGGAGCGGCTTGCATGATTTTTGGTAAGGCAGCTCGTGATTTATAGGCGATGAATTCGGTTTGCACGGAGATGTTGTTGGCGAGCCAGTTCCGGAGTCCGGCGAGCTGGGGACTGTGAAAGTCACGGGTGAAGGTGCTTTTGTTAGGCCATGGGCAGTCTGCTTGCAGGCCGACTGCCGGGAGGGTGAGCCCGCGCTGGCTGGCGTAGCGGGCAAATTCTGGCCAAGTCTCTGTCCAGCGCCCGTTAAAGCCCTTAGGATACCAGATGAAGTGGCCGATCCCCATGGAGGGAAATTCCTCACCATCATTCCAGTGAGTGAGTCCGCTGATTTTTCCGCCTGATTCGTTTTGCCAAATTTTCCGCCCGATCGAGGATTTTTGGGCTGCGGTCAGTCTGATCGCGTTTGCACTGAGCCCTGCGGGGGCGGTCTGACTTGAGCTTGGGCTTGGCAGGATGCGGGTCTGTGAGGGGTCTGCCGAGCAGGCAGTGATAAGGCAGGCGATGGGGAAGATGAGACGGGCAACTTGCATAAGTGAGAGTTTGGCCACAAAGTGGGTCTATCGCAATGGACAAAAACGAACTTCTTAAAGCTCTCACGCCCAATCTCTTTGATGTCGTAAAGATTCTTTTTACGGCTGTGGTGATCTTAGTGGTGACGAAACTTCAGTTAGTGAGTGATAAGCTCTCGGCCTTATTAATCGCGCTGCCTCTGACTTCCATTTTAGCGATGGTCTGGATGCGGCATGAGGCGAAGGTCGCGGATGAGGCTGCCCGTATCGAGAGCATTGCCAGTCATGCGTATTATACTTTTTGGTTTGTTCTTCCTACGATGCCGATGTTTTTAGTGATTCCGTGGATGTTGCGGAAGGGGCATGGCTTTTATTTTACCTTGCTGGTGAATGCGGTTCTGACGGCGCTCCTTTTCTGGCTCCTAGTTTTTCTTTTAAAGAAGTTTACCTCGATTCAGCTAATGTGAGAGTTAATGTGAGAGTTAATGTGAGGTCTGGGCGGTTTTTATGAGGTGGTGGGGGAGGTCTCGGTGAGTTGCCCATTACGGTAGGCGTGGAGCAGCTGATTGAGTGAGCAGAGTTGTGAGTGGAGGTCGTCAGCTTCGTAGGTTTGAGAATACGTACGTGGTGTGTCGTACTGTCTTAGGATGCGGAGCTTCGGGATCATTTCATCATTACAGTCTAGGAAGTGGCTGATGGACTCGAAGTGTGAGTGTTCTGCAAGGCGGATGGTGTGAGGCCCCATGATGAGAGTGTATCCGTGGTCCCCGTAGGCTTCTGAGAATGCGCCATCAATGGTGACGGCATTTCCTCCTTTTTTTACGGGGTCTTCTCCTTCTTCAAGTTTTACGGGGACGTGTCCATTAATGACGAGGACGTCATCACCTATGCCGAACTGTTGGCCGATCCGGTGACAGAAGTCGGCTTGATGGATTTTTTTAAAGTAGGGGTCTTTGATTTCTCGGTGGGTTTCTGGGTCTTCTAGAAAGTAGCGCTCGAAGGTGGCCATGCGGGATTTTCCGAAGAGGGGGGAGTCGGGGTGGGCCCAGAGCCAGTAGTAGTAGTCGAGGTCCTGTGAGACGCTGTGAGCCCCTTGGCGGTAGGTGTGGCGGACAAGTTTTTCTAACTCGTGAAAGAGTTGTCCGCCGCTCAGGGTCTGGCCGCGCACGCTGGTTTCGCGGAAGTTACCATCAGGGTCTGTGGGGATGCAGGCGTGGAAGATGAGGGCTTGGTCACGCTGGAGTGCCATCCCACCGCGACGGACGATGAAGAGCATGTGCTCCCAGAGGCGTTCACTAGAGATGAAGGATTGGCGGAGGCGCTGGAGGCAGGTCTGTTCCTCGTCACTGAGGGCGTAGGGGTCAGATGGGTTGATGGTGGGGAAGTGGCTGTCTTTGAGCTGGTGGGTTTTCCCGGCGAGGGTGATGCTGCCATTTTGGTAGTCGATGCGGTGGAGGAGGCGGCGGTCATCCATCTTCCATTCTGGGTGTCGCTCGATGATGGGGGAGACGAGCTTAAACTCGAGGATGGCGATGGCCTTGTGCATTTTAGCGATGAGGTCTTCATCAGCAAAGTCGCTTTTGCGCTTAGGGTGGAAGCAGGTGGCGGGGTCATCTGCGTAGATTGTTTTAGCAAGATTAGCGAGGGGGGAGAGGAGGATGCCGTATCCTTCTTCTAGCTGCCAGAGGCGGAGGTAGCGGAGTGAGATCCGCAGGACGGTGGCGATGAGGGCTTCTGAGCCGAGGGTGGCACCCATCCAAGTGATGTCGTGGTTTCCCCAGGTGAAGCTGACTTCGGGCTGATTCTTTAGGTAGTGGATCACGCGGTCGCCGCGCTCTCCACGATCGAAGAGGTCACCGGCGACGACGACTTCTGAGACGACGAGGTTACGGACGAGGCGGGAGGCTTCATGCAGGGCGGTGATGTCTTGGTCGTAATCACTGAGGGCCTCGATCATGGAGTCTACGTAGGCGGGGTCACGGTGGAAGGATGACTCGTCTAGGAGGGCGATGTAGAGGGTGCGGAATTCCGGTTTCATGAGCCGGAGGATTTCGTCTTTTGTGATGGATGAGGCGAGGGCGCGGACGAGGCGGAATTGGAGGCGGAGGACTTGTTTGGTTTTTTGGAGGCGCCACTCAGGGTCTTTTAGTTCGCTGTGGTAGCGGCGGAGTTTCTCGACCGGGTAGTAGAGAAAGGCGAGGAAGGTGTGTTTTTCTTCTTCGCTGAGTTCATCTCCGATGACGCGGTCTACGAGGGTGCTGAGCCCGCCGGAGGCGTTGTTGATGACGTGGCGCAGTTTACGGTCATCTCCGTGGATGTCGCTGATGACGTGAATGCGGCGTTTTGGAAGGGTGAGCTTAGCTTGGAGGAGGGCGATTTCTGACATCACGGCGGAGGCGCAGGGAAATTGCCGGGCGAGGAGGCTGAGGGTGGGATTACAGGATTCAGTCATGGAAGTGAGCGGTGATCGTGGTGATGGGATGAGCTGCTTAGAGGCTTAGCATGCTGAGGGTGGCGAGGCTATTGTTAAGGGTGTGCATCCAGACGGGAATCCAGAGGTTCCCGGTTTTTTCACGGGCTAGTCCCATGAGGAGTCCGAGGAAAAAGATGTAGCTGATGATGACGGGTGGATATTGAACATGAAGAATGGCCCAGAGGAAGGAGGTGAGGAAGAGGGTGCCAAAAAACCCGAGGCGAGATGCGCGCCAACCACGCCAGAGAACACCACGGAACATGAATTCCTCGATCAGGGGGGCGGCGATGGCGACGCCGAGAAAAAGGAGGATGGGGTATTGGGTAGATTTTCCCATGGCAACCATGGAGTCATCTGGGCCATCGATGCCGAGCTGAGGGCTGAGCAGCGTGAAGATGAGGGAGCAGGCGATGGTGGCCACGCCCCAGAGAGGCCAATGCCACCATCTTACTTTCTTCTGACCTAAGTAGTCCCAGCCAGACCAGCCGGTGCAGATTTGACCAATGAACCAGCAGGCTGGGCAGATGAAGAAGAGGGCGATAAATGAGACGAGGCCATTGACATCACCATCAGTGATGAGTTCTGAAATTTCAGCTCCACTCAGGAAAAGGGCGATGATTAGTCCCACTGAGACGAGGAGTTTCCACGCGAGGAAAATAAGGGCGGCCCAGAGAAGAGTCCACCAAGCGTTCCAAGGCGGGGAGGGCTCAGCGGGGAGTGGGAGTGGAGTGAGCGCTGTGAGGGGTGAAGAGTCTGGCTGGAGCTGTTCTGTCATGGAGAAGTGGCTGGGACCTTCCGCTGAGTGGCTGAGAGGTTCAACGTTGAATTTTTCTGCCGCTTGGGTGAGTCTCTGTCCATGCTTCGAGTAAATGGCGAGTTAGTTAATCAGGAACTGGTGGAGGAGACTTTTAATCGTATCAAAGCCGCAGAGGAGCAGAAGATCCAAGCCTCATGCTGTGAGCGTGATCCTGAGTTTTATGAGCAGGCTGAAAAGGAGGTGGCAGATTCTATTTTAATCGCGCAGGAGGCAGAGAAGAGGTTCCAGAAAATTTCTGAGGAAGAGATCAAGCCAAAGTTAAAAGAGATGATTGATGCTTACCGAGAGCATGGAGCCTCTTGGGATATGTTGGAACAACAGCGAGATATGATGAGGCATGAGATCGCAGCCTCCTTACGCATGGATAAACTCATCTCTGATTTACTGGGAGATGAGAATCAAGTCGGTGATCCTGAGGTGGAAGAATTTTATCGAGAACACCGTGATGAATACCGCACCCCGCCTGAGGCTAGGAGCTTACATCTCATGAAGACCTTGAATGAAAACACCACGGCTGAGGAGGTCTTTAGCAAGCTGTGTGCTCTGAGGGAGCGAGGGCGAGAGGGGGCAGACTTCGAGCAGCTCGCACAGGAGGAGACTGAGAAATCGACAGGGGAGTTAGACCTCGGGTGGATCACGCTAGACCGGCCTACGAATCCCTTCGAGGCGACTCTTTTCTCGATGCAGGTGGATGAGATTTCTCCGGTCATCGTCTACGAGAATGCCATGCATCTGGTGAAAGTTACCGAGAGAAAGGCGGAGCAGGTGGTGCCACTTGATGAGGTGCGAGATGAGCTGGAGAGCCGGGCCCTTGCTAAGAAACAGCGTGAGGCTTTACAAAATTTAGCAGAAAAATTGCGCGAGACGGCAGTCATTGAGAAAGTCGCAGAAGAGGACTCCTCTCACTGAGTGCTTTCCTATTCAGTCCCGGCGAAGGCAGTGGCGATGAGTTTTTCGAAGTCGGCTTTGACATCCTTCAGCTCAGCTTCAGGCGCAGTCATTTTTAAGAAAACATCACCGCTAGGGTGTGGAATGATTGCGCCTAGGAGCATGTAGTCTGGCGTTGCCACCTTATTCGGGGACATGAGGGGGCCTACCATATAAGTGCCACTGATACTGACGATGGTGAGGGTCTGCTCTCCGTAGGTTTTCTCCTCGGAGGTGACTTTAGTGGCACCTTGAAATTGGGACTTCCAGCGTTGCAAGTTCGCATGGACGCCCCCGCCTTGCCCTTTGCCGAAGTGGAAGAATTTTAACAGGGGCCCGTCTTTTTTAGCATGATTCAGAGCAGCCTTCACCATGGGAGATGAGGGGGCTTTCACCCAAGATTTATCAGAAGTGAAAGTGAAGTGACCGACGGTAAATTGAGAGTCTTCCGCTAGGAGAAGAGTGCCAAGTAAGACCCATATCATGATGCTTTTCATAGGGAGGGTTTAAAACGAGCCCGGAGAAAGTGCCACGAGTTTTTTCTGAGATTTACCTCGTGTTTATCGACTATCTTTTGATCCGAAATTCACGCCCCCTACTTCAGGAACTAAGTTCCATGAGCCGGAATTAGAATAATTCCAGATTACACTTGATCGCCTCCGAAAGCATTCTAGTTTCCCGCCATCGATGATCTCTCTTGAGCAGCAAAAAGCCCCCAATCCGGAAGACTTTCCGCCGGACTTAGAGGGACTGCGTATGACGAAGCAGCGCCGTGAGGTGCTGGCAGTCATTCTGGCCGAGCGAGACCACCCCACCGCGAATGATGTCTTTTCGCGGGCCCAGACGCGGATGCCCTCCATCTCTTTAGCGACGGTCTATAACTGTCTGGAAGCACTGGTGAGTCATCGCTTGGTCCGCCAAGTGAACTTCGAGCGGGAGTCATCGCGCTACTGCCCGAATCTCGCTGACCACTGTCACTTCCAAGATGAAGCGTCGGGGAAAATTCATGACGTCAATTTTAAGAAGGGAGTTAAGCTTGAAGATATCCTCGAGCTCCCCCAAGGAACAGAAATCAGTCACCTCGAAATCAGCCTTAAAGGCAATTTTGGCAAATAACATCCTTTCACTATCAGCATGAGTCTAAGCATTGAAAACCTCCAAGCATCCGTCGATGGCACGCCCATCCTTAAAGGCCTGAATCTTGAAATCCCAGCAGGTGAAGTGCACGCCATCATGGGGCCAAATGGTTCCGGAAAATCCACCCTCTCTAAAGTCATCGCCGGTCATGATGACTATGAAGTTACAGGCGGGAAAGTCCTCCTAGATGGGGTGGACATCGCTGACTTAGAGGTAGACGAGCGGTCACGCGCTGGCATCTTCCTCGCCTTCCAATATCCCGCAGAAGTGCCCGGTGTTTCTAATGCCAACTTCCTCCGCGCGGCCCTTCAGGCACGCATGCCAGATGGCGAAGAGATCGATGCCGTCGCCTTCTATAAAAGCATGTATGCTAAGATGGATGAGCTAGAAATGGACCGTAAGTTCACCAAACGTGCGGTGAATGAAGGCTTCTCTGGCGGTGAGAAAAAACGGAACGAGATCCTCCAGATGATGATGCTTGATCCACGCTACGCCCTCTTAGATGAGACCGACTCCGGCCTCGATATCGATGCCCTCAAAGTCGTCGCGAAAGGGGTCAACTCCATGCGCTCGCCGCAACGGGGTTTCCTTGTCATCACCCATTACCAGCGCCTTCTTGACTATATTAAGCCAGATGTCGTCCACGTCATGGCAGATGGACAGATTGTCAAAACCGGCGGTGCCGAGCTCGCCCTTGAGCTGGAGAAAAACGGCTACGACTTCCTCAAGCAAAGCGCTTAATCTTTTTCCCAACGCCCACCTCCTATGAGTTCAGAAACCGCCACCGTTCAGCAAGTCGCGCTTGAGAAAGACGACATCGGCAACTTCTCCTTCCCTGAGAACCATAAATTCGATGCCGGATACGGCCTCACTAAAGACACCGTCGACTACATCTCGAAGGTCAAAGACGAGCCACAGTGGGTGAATGAATTCCGCCACCGCGCTCTCGAGGTCTTCCAGTCTAAGCCCATGCCCACGAACTGGGCGACAGAGGACCTGAACGCCATCGACTTTGACGCCATCCGCTACTACCTCTCAGATGGGGCTAAGCCGAAACGCTCTTGGGATGAAGTCCCCCCTGAAGTGCTCGAAACCTTTGACCGCCTCGGCGTTCCTGAACAAGAGCGCGCCTTCCTCGCTGGAGTGGAAGCTCAGTATGACTCTGAAGCTGCCTATTCTAATGTGAAGGAAGCCCTCGCTGATGAAGGCGTCATCTTCGTCACCTGCTCTGAAGGACTGAAAGAACACGAAGAAATCTTCCGCCCTTGGTTCGGCAAAGTCATCCCCACGGGTGATAATAAATTCTCCGCGCTGAACTCCGCCGTCATGTCCGGTGGCTCCTTCATCTATATCCCTAAAGGGGTTAAAGTAAAGCACCCCTTGCAAGCCTACTTCCGGATTAACTCCGAGAACTTCGGCCAATTTGAGCGCACTCTCATCATCGCTGATGAGGGCTCAGAAGTCATGTATATGGAGGGCTGCACTGCGCCTAAGTTCGAGACCGCCACCCTCCACTCCGCGGTCGTCGAACTCGTCGCCATGAAAGGGGCTAAAATTCAATACATCACCGTCCAGAACTGGTCCTCAAATGTCTTTAACCTCGTCACAAAGCGAGGCCTCGCTCACGAGGACGCAGAGATCCGCTGGATCGACTGTAACATCGGCTCTCGCCTGACCATGAAATACCCCGGTGTTGTCATGAAAGGGGAGCGTGCTCGTGGAGAAGTCATCTCCATCGCCCTTGCGAATGATGGCCAGCACCAAGACACCGGCGCTAAGATGATCCACGCCGCGAATAACACCACTTCCAATGTCATCTCGAAGTCCATCTCCGTCGGAGAAGGCCGTTCCACCTACCGTGGCCAAGTCCACATCCCTAAGCAGCTTAAAGGCTGTAAAAATAACACCGAGTGTGACGCCCTGCTCATTAACCCTAAAAGCCGCACGGATACCTACCCCGCCATCTCGGTAAAAGGGAACCAGCACGTCACCCAGCACGAAGCTAGCGTCAGCCAAGTCTCCCAAGAAATGCTCTTCTACATGCAGCAGCGTGGCCTCTCAGAAACCCAGGCCATGTCCCTCGCCGTGAACGGCTTCATTAATGACCTCGTCGAGGAATTCCCCATGGAATACTCCGTAGAGCTAAAGCGCCTCATCGATCTTGAGATGGAAGGTTCCGTCGGCTAACTCCTATTTTTACTAAAGATGTCTGCTACTCTTACGCCTCCCGTACTACAGGAATTTGATACCCTTGACTGGCCTGTGCGCACGGTTGAAAACTGGCGCTTCGGTTCCTGGAAAGAAGCCAATCTTTCTGGCCTGCAGCCTATCGGTCTCGGTGCCTCCACCGACCTTCCTGCTGAGCTTGAGGGAACCACCCGCCTTGTTTTTCAAAATAACACCCTCGTCTCAGGTTCACATCCCTCAGTCACCGTTCTTGATAAATCCTCCGGTCCGCAGTCGCGCCTTGGCTCGCCCAAGCTCGCCGCCCTCCACTGTGCCCAGTCGGATCACGGCATCAGCATCACTGCTACCGGAGAAGAGAGCATCGAGATCATCCACCTTGTCACCGGAGAAGGCCTCCTCCTCCCCAGCCTCATCATAAATGCCGAAGCTGGAGCGAAGCCTCGCATCATTCAGCGCTTCCTCTCCACTGATGAAGCCGCCGCCACCGTCCTCACTGCTGTGGATGTTAAGCTCGCCGAGAATGCTCAGGTGAAATACCTCGTCACCCAAGAGCTGAATCTCGCCAGCAAGTTCATCCGCATTGCGGACTCCTGCCTCCAAGCCGGAGCTCACGCGAAGCAGGCCATCATCCACACCGGGTCTCGCTGGGTGCGCGAAGAAACCTACTCCAGTGTAGACGGCTCAGATGGCCAATCTCACATCCTCTCGGTCGCCCTCCCAGATAGTGGCCAAGAGGTGGATCAGCGCACCTTCCAGCACCACGGCTCGCGTGACACCTACTCAGATCTTCTTTTCAAAAACACCCTCTTCGGGAAAGGAAAAACCATCTTCTCCGGACTCATCTTCGTAGATGAAGGAGCTCATGGCACTGACGCCTACCAAACCTGCCGTAACCTCATGATGACCGACCATTGCGAGGCCCACTCCATGCCCGGACTGGAGATTAATGCGGATGATGTCAAATGCTCGCACGGCTCCACGAGTGCCCGCGTCAGTGAAGAAGAAATCTTCTACCTCATGGCCCGTGGCATCCAGCCGAAACTCGCCCGCAGCCTCGTCGCAAAAGGATTCTCTGCCGA
>CALFVL010000136.1 GCA_937928425.1 uncultured Verrucomicrobiales bacterium | reverse complement strand
CGTGATAAGCCACGCACTTTAGCCCCCATGAATGAATCGTCTCCGCCACTTCCTCCACCTTCTTACGGGTCGCACAGTAGACGATTCCCGTCTTATACTCCTTTAAGGTCTTCTTAAGGCGAGCATACTTCTGAGCTACCTTCTCCACCGCCGTAATCGTAAAACTGAGATTAGGGCGCTCAAAGCCACTAATATTCTCAAACGGCTCTCGTAACCTCAAAACCTCTCGAATATCATTCCTTACAATCGGAGTCGCCGTCGCCGTCAGTGCCACACACTGCGGACGGCCTAACTCCTCTAGTGCCGCCCCTAGTCTCATATAATCCGGCCGGAAGTCATGCCCCCACTGACTCAGACAGTGAGCCTCATCGATCGCTACCATTTCAATCTTCACCCCACGTAGCGCCTCCATGAAAGAAGCCGCTCGGAAACGCTCTGGCGCGATATATACCAATTGATACGCCCCAGCTTTCATCCCCTCCAGTCTTTCGCGCTGCTCAGCCCAGCTCAGGGTTGAATTGATCAAAGCCACCGCCACCCCACGCTCTTCTAATGCATCCACTTGATCTTTCATCAAGGCGATTAAAGGACTTACCACCAAACTCACCCCCTCTCGGCATAAGGCTGGCAACTGATAACAAAGCGACTTCCCTCCTCCCGTGGGCATCACCACTGATCCATCCCGTCCTGAGAGAATCTCACTCACCACTCCCTCCTGACCATCCAAGAAGTCTTCAAATCCGAAAACCTCCTTCAGTTTGGCACGCGCAAGCTCGAGTGAAGACATCTCGATCAGTCAAGTGAACACCATCCCCAAGTGCAAGAAAATCAATCAAAATTGCAAGGAATAAGGACTAGCTCACGTTCTCTTAATAGAAAGCGATCAACTCTTACCAATGAAAAAAGCACTCCTCCTCGCGTCTACCATTCTTCTCACCCCTACTTTTTCCTACGCGGGTGGAGAGGGCTGGATGCACGACTTTGAAGCTGCCAAAAAAAGAGCCCTTGAAGAAAAAAAAGACCTCCTCATCGACTTCACCGGCTCCGATTGGTGCCCCCCTTGCCAAGACCTTTCTGCCCGAATCCTCTCTCAAGAATCGTTTAAAGTAGAAGCTGCGAAAAACTACATCCTCGTAGAACTCGATTTCCCAAATGACAAAACAAAGATCACCCCTGAAATCAGCGCTCAAAACCAGCAACTTGCAGAACACTACGGTATCCAAGGATTTCCAACCATTCTACTCACTGATGCACAAGGCCGCCCCTTCGGCCAGACTGGACACCACCTAGGAGGCCCCCAAGACTACCTAGATCACCTTGCCGACTTACAAAAAAGTAAAACTCTCCGTGATGTCGCATTTGCCAAAGCCGAAAAATCCACCGGACTTGATAAGTCAAGAGCCCTCCATGCCGCTCTCCAAAGCATTCCACTAGAACACCTCCGTCATTATCCAAACGTCATCGAAACCATCAAACTCAATGACCCCAAGGACGAAACTGGCTTCTTTGCCGAACAAGCCAGAAGAGTTGCAGAAGCTAAGGCACAAGAAGAATTCTACGAAAAAGTCTCCATCCTCGACGGTCAACTTGATGACCTAATAGCTGACAACCAAAGCGCCAAGGCCCTTACGCTCATTGATGACTTTATCGAAAGTGAAAATCTGGAAGGGATTTATAAACAACAAACCCTAGCCATCAAAATCTCCATTCTCGCAGAAGAAAAAGACTACCGAGGTGTAGAGACAGTAATCAGTGAAATCATCGCGGTAGATCCTGACTCCGAATTTAGTAATCAAGCCATTTCTTTCCGAGAAAACTATCTTAAGAAATATCGGGAAACCCATCCTGCAAGCTTAAACACTGAGCAGGAATAAACAGTCAGTCCTCACTGAGAGGCTTTTAGAAACGCAAGCGGAACTCTATCCCCTTGCGTTTTTTCATCTCCTGTAATTCATCACTTCTGTAAAAATTCCTTAACCTGCCCCTCGATATTTTTCGGAACAATCACCTCTAAGATCACATCATTCCCCTCGTAGCCAGTTTGTAGCACCTTCCCTTCACGGTGCAGGAGACCGGTAATATCACCCCGCGATTGTGGAACTCGGTAGCTGAGTTTCTTCACCCGATCCACAAGGAAATCCGTGAATTTTAGGCTCAGCTCCTCCAGCCCCAGCCCCGTAATTGCAGAACTCTCATAAGCACCCGGAAACTCCGCACGCAGCCCGAGCAGTGTGGCCTCGCTCTCCACCTTATCCACCTTATTTAAGACAATGATCGCCCGCTTGTCATCAGCTCCTAACTCCGCGAGCACTTTACAGGTTGTATTGTAGTGATCGATGATCTCATCTGAGGAAGCATCAAGCACATGAATTAAAAAATCAGCTAATACTGCCTCCTCCAGAGTCGCCTTAAATGACTCCACCAATCGGTGCGGAAGATTACGGACAAAACCCACCGTATCACTTAGCAAGAGGTCCTGCCCGTCATCTAATTCAAGCCGCCGAGTCGTAGGATCAAGCGTGGCAAAAAGCATGTCAGCTTCCATAATGTCGGATCCCGCTAACTTATTAAGAAGAGTCGACTTCCCAGCATTCGTATACCCCACGATCGCCGCCGTCGCGACGTTATTACTCTTCCGCTCCTTCCTCTGAGTAGAACGCTGCATCCGCACCGTCTCCAGCTCAGTCTTTAATTTACTAATTCTCTTCCGCGCGAGACGGCGATCAATCTCGATCTGTTGCTCCCCCATTCCGCGTGAAGCTCCTCCTCCACCTCCAGACCCTCCTCCACCTCCTTCACGGTCCAAGTGGCCCCACATCCGCGCCATTCGTGGAAGAGCATACTGCATCCTCGCTAATGACACCTGCAAACGCGCCTCCTTCGTCCGCGCGCGTTTTGCAAAAATATCTAAAATCACCTCCTCACGGTCCAGAACCGTCATATCGGTTAGCTCCTCCCAATTCCGCTGCTGCATTGGAGACAGCTCATTATCAAAAACGATGCAGTCACAGCCCCGATTTCTCGCAAGTTCAGCTAACTCGTCAGCTTTCCCAGTCCCACAGATCAGCCCTCGGTGCCTATCTCTCACCCGCACTAGCTCCATCCCCACGATGCCGATTCCTAAGGTCTCCACTAGCTCTTCTAACTCCGTCAAGAGAAGTCCTGTCTCCTCTTCCTCAGACTTGTCGAAGCAAAATCCCACCAGCATAGCCTTCTCGACCATCTCAGGCTTTTCTCGTACTTCAAACATAACTAATGATCTAAAAGAATAGGCACCCAGTTTTCTAGGTATTGCCCTCCAACGGAGCCTTCACCCCCTCTTCATCCAAGTTTACAAAGGTCACCCGCGTGCTGAAAATCACCTTCTTCTCAACAGAGAGTCCACGAAAAACCTCCACCTCATACTCCACGGAAGTTTTTCCTACACTCTTTTTTTGGGACCGTATCGTGAGGATGCTCCCCTTACGCACGCTATGGCGAAAAACGACTTGATCCATCGAAACCGTCACAAAACGGCATCTCGGAAAGTCCAAACTCGCCGCAATCCATGACGCCTCATCAACCCAGCTTAGTAAGTTCCCTCCGAAGAGGTAGCCATAGTGATTCAGGTCCCCAGGTGAAACGAGGCGATGAGTCTCCATGAGCTACACTACTTCAAGCGAATCAGGATTTTCTTATTTCGTGAATCCGTATCTTCAGAAAGTGTCTCGATTTCAGGGTCATCCACAAGTGCATTATGAACAAGCCGACGGTGGTAGGAATTCATCGGATTCATCCACAATTCACGGCCACTCTCGCGTACTTTCTCCGCTAGCTTCAGGGCCTTATCCGCGACTCGTTGCTCCTGCTCTGCACGATACCCGTCACAATCTACTCGGTAGCGAGGAGCATCTGGATGGGAAGCACGCGTGATACGATTGACCAAGTACTGGAGATCATCCAAGCGATCTCCATTCCTACCAATAAGAAGCGCTGAATCCTCTGAAATGATATTCAGAAGCTCATGGCCGGAAGCCCCCGTCACCTCAATTTCAACTTTAAACCCAAGTTTCTCCAGCATGCTCGCAAGAGCCTCCTTCGCATCAGTAGTAGCGTCTGCCATATAGTCGTAGTCTAGACTGAGACTGGGCTTGGTCAAACCCATACCTCAGTTCTAAGACTTTAAACTCTCGAATAAGCCTTCTCCTCGTCACCGCAAAAAACGGGCGAGGAGACTAGTAGGAGCCATTTAGCGAGAAATCCAAAAGAACATTCTAGGATCCATTCCAGAGAGATCTACAACCGCACGGAAAGTTCCTTCCGAGGTCTCAGTCACCACGGCCGAGTCACTGATATCCTCTGGGTTAGGATCAGCTAAATCAGGTGAGCCTAAGATCGAAAAACCAGTCGCACCTGGATCATTAGTGAAATCAATCGTCAGGGAACCATTATCAACCTGAGTTCCGACGATAGAAATCGGTCCAACTTCCTCCTCAACGACATCTACCGCAGCGGTCACACTGTTGATCGCAGCAAGCATGGTGTCTCTTTGACTATTCACCTGAGCTCTCACTACATCACTCACCCCTGGAGGAGTAAGGCTGAATAACAATTCGCGGTTTGATCCGTTTACGATTACAATCCGGCGCTGAACATCTGCATCAATTTCTTCAGAGTTTCCAATCGTCCCTAAACGGAAATAGTTGATCGCATTTCGGGAGCCCTGAAAACTCCCATTAATCATGGGTAAGCGCCGATCAGAGTCTGCGCCAATGAACTCATAAGGCCCCTCGGGATTACCACTCGAGTCGGGATTCCTACTAATTCCAAGAAGAGAACTATCTTCAAAAATATTCTGCCAAATCGAAAGTAAGACCGTCCGGACTGGAACTCCGTTATCGTTGAGGCCAACTAAGCTATTTCCTTGAGCATCGACGCGGCTGGGATCTAAAAAATAAGTGTTAATGTCGCTCGCAAACTGCGAGGCGGTAGCACGACAACCCGGTCACCACGGAGCATGGTAAAGGGTGACGACCACTTCGTTCGGGAAGTCAGAATAAGAAACATATCGCAGGTTCGGAAGCTCCTGAATTTGGTTCCCGAATTCGGCTACGGGTGTTGTAGAATAGGCGAAGGTGATCTCTTCAGGCACAATAGTCCCCACAGCTGGAGCGTTCGGTCCATTGACAACATCACTTTGTGAAAAGAGGGGACTGATACTTGCGACTAGAAAGCCTAGCATCAAGAAGGGGTGTTTTTTGTTTCGTAAGTTCATAAGGTTTGGGATTAAAATTGATAGGAATAGGCGGCTCGAACTGCCACAAAGTCACGATCTTGGAAAAGATTTTGAAAAGGGATGTTAGCAACATTCACTGCTTCGAAGTCGGTGTCTAAGAAAGCCAGTGAAGCCCGTAAAGAATGCCTCCCTTTATTGTAGAGTAGTGATATAAAAGCCTCACTGGTGTCTACACCGGGAGCCGCCGTATTGAAGTTAGAGGTCGTGATTTCTCCGGAGTCATTATAGAGTCGATATCCTACAGAAGCCTCGAGATTAGGAGTGACCTGATAATTGAGACTTAAGCCCCCGAAAAATGCATCAAACTCGGGGGACTCGAAGCTTGCTCCAATTTCTCCTCGTAGGGTTAATTGATCATGAAGAGACCACGCAAGATTAGTTCTGATCTGTGTCCGGACTTCCCGATCGGTGACAAAAGCCACTCGGGCAAACCACTGCGAAGTGATCTTATTGGTGAGGTAAAAATCACCGGTCAATGAGATCGAATAGGTGTCTAAAATATCGTTCGAGCTATCCAGCCCGCCCGTAAACTCACTCACCTCGAAGCCTGGCGAGATACGATCCTGAGAAAACCCGAAATCCAATCTCAGGGTATCAATCTGATTTGGGAAAGTATAGGTCGTTCCTAAGCTCAGAGAGAAACCCTTCGGGTCTGGGTCCTCAAATTCAGGAAAGAAACCAAAGGACTGGCGGAAGAACTCGGAAGTCCAAATCGACCGGAAATCCGTGAAACCCTCATAAGTCGAGGCAGAGAAAACACTACTGTAAGAGCCATTCCACTGGCGGGTCCAGTTTAAGGCGACCTGATTATTATCTTCACTCAGGTCATTCTCGAAGCCCAATGAAGTCGGAGCATATTCTACAGTGTAGCGAGTGTAAGTGTAGGTGATGCCGAAAAGGTCATTGCCCCTCTCATACTCTAGATTCGCAGAATATCGCTGAATATCGATATCATCACTCAGGAGGAAATCAGCATCGGTGGTGAATTCGACTCCGCCGAGCCATGAAGGACGCTTCAGAATCCGCTCTAGCAGCCCAGAATCTGGTGAATCACTATTCACTGGAGTGACACCTGAACCCGCCGTCCCTAAGCTCTGCAAAAAATCTCCACTTTTAGCAGACGATCCTAGAGAAATCCCTACAAGCGATAGGAAGAGGGATATTTTCGGAGTGAATCGCATTTTTGAGGCTAAGTGAGGTTTGAGAAATTAAAACAATTTTTTTAGGATAAACTTATCCTTAGTTTGAGCAAGCCGCTCATCCGGTGCCTCCTGCGCTCGAACTAGATGATCGCCCCCTTTCAAGCTGAGAAACCAAGCCACATTCACTTAACTCCGTTCCCGTGTGTCCGAATTTCATTGATGATGAACTCAGGGCAACTCGATCTGCAGAAGATAAATCGCGAGTTCCACATGAAGTCAAAGCACCTAAAACGGCAATTAGACCAAAAAGATAAGATATTTTCATAAAATAAAGGAGGTGATGATTGGAAATTTAGGGTGAATCACCCGTTCTATTAGAGAAGAGACCTCACCTCGGAAATTATTCCAATATAAAATACGCTTTTTGAGAAATCTCAAACTTTCTAAACCCCGTATCCTCAACGGCTCAGAAGAGCCAAGCAGTCTAAGAGGCAAAGTGGACGGAAGCAAGCTTGGGCGAACCCTTTTTCTTCGCCCTTCTACGAATCGTAGTCAATACAACTCAAAAGGCATAACCGGAAGGATCAGATCCTCCTCATTCAGTAG
>CALFVL010000135.1 GCA_937928425.1 uncultured Verrucomicrobiales bacterium | reverse complement strand
TTAATGGAGCTTTAATTGATTTCTGGTTAAAAAATTATTTAATAAATCACCTCCACATACAGTGACAGGGTGAATCAAAATGATGGAGATGAAAAAATAAGAACTTATCTCAAATGTTATTGCATTTATAAACTCGAAGTTTACATTGAATGAAAGCGCTTTGGGGCTTTCCATTGTTATACTTTTCTTCAATTTCTCTAGGATGGTTCAAAAGTTGTTAGAAAAAAAAAAGAAATTTGGTCATTAAACACAGTGAAACCTCCTTAAAGCGGTCACCTTAAGACGGACAGAAAATTTTATCTTCGACGAGTTCTTGTTAAACTCCCAGCGAATCCACCGCCTCTGCCCCATACTCATCGGCCACTTCCTTAGCACGTTCCAAGTCCGCATCATAAACCGCTGCTAACTCACATCCCTCGATTAACGAGTAGCAGCGTGCGTGATTACGCCCCATTGATCCTGATCCTGCTACCCCAGCTCGTAATTTCATGTCACAACACCTCGCAGAACTTTGAGAACTTGCCAACCAACTTTCCAAGTGAAAAAAAGCTTCCCTCCATAACAAAAATCCCAAACAAATTTAAGCCGACATTCGCTTATCAGAATGTCCGCAAGTAAACATTTACCATCTCATGATTGAAGTCACCGGTCTCACAAAACGTTTTGGCTCCAAAATAGCCGTAGATAACCTCTCATTCTCCGTTGAAAAAGGCGAAGTCCTCGGCTTCCTCGGACCAAATGGAGCTGGAAAATCCACCACCATGAGAATGGTCACAGGCTTCCTCCCCGTCACCAAGGGAAAGATCGAGATCTCCGGTGTCTCCGTCATTAGAAACCCGATCGAGGCCAAACAAAAAATCGGCTACCTTCCCGAGTCCGCCCCCCTTTATAACGACATGACCGTGCAAGGCTTCCTGAAATTCTGCGCCTCCATGCGTGGCCTCAGCGGGAACGCTCGCCGAGAGGCCGTGAGTAAATCGATCGAGACCTGCTTTCTCGAAAACGTCGCCCGTCAGTCCATCGGCACTCTATCGAAGGGCTACCGCCACCGCACCTGCCTCGCACAGTCCCTCCTTCACGACCCTGAAGTCCTCGTCCTTGATGAGCCCACCGACGGCCTAGACCCTAACCAAAAACTGGAAGTCCGAAAGCTCATCAAAAATCTTGGTAAAGAAAAGGCCATCCTCTTCTCCACACACATCCTTGAAGAAGTCTCCGCCGCCTGCACGCGCGCTGTCATCGTAGATAAGGGCAGCATCGTCGCAGATGGCACTCCGGAACAACTCAGCAAAGAAGGCGGAGGCTCACTCTATGATCTCTTCCACAAAGTGACCTCCTTCGAGACTCCTGCCGCCTAAGGCCTCCACCCTATTCTCACAGCTCACAGCACTTCTCAGTAATGAACACTTGGACAATTTTTAAGCGCGAACTCACCAGCTACTTCACCCAGCCCACAGCCTACGCCATCGCGATCATCTTCGGACTCCTCTCTACGCTCCTAGCCTTCACCATCGGTGGATTTTGGAACATCGCTGACGCCAGCCTCCATGGCTCTTTTTTCCGTTTTCACCCCCTCCTCCTCATGATTCTTGTCCCCGCTGTCAGCATGCGACAATGGTCAGATGAGCACTCCACAAACACCATCGAACTACTCGGAACCTTCCCCGTGAATTTACGAAGCGCCATCTGGGGAAAATTTCTCGCCTCTGCCCTCATCTGGGCTCTTGCACTAGGACTCACCTTCCCCATGGTCGTCGCCGTGAACCACCTCGGCAGCCCAGATAACTGGACCATCTTCTCAGGCTACCTTGGCAGCTTCTTCGTCTGCCTCACCTTCCTCGCCATCACCACCCTCGTCTCCTCCTTCACCCGTGATCAGGTCGTCGCACTCATCGCCTCCGTCGCGATTTGCTGCATCCTCACCATCCTTGGGTGGGAACCGGTGATTAATGAAATCCGCCGCTCCGGTTCGGATACTGCCGTTGAAACAATGACCAGACTCGGAATCTACAGCCACTTCTTCGAGGCCACCCTTGGAAAAATCTCCTTCACCAGCCTCCTCTACTTCATCGGTCTCATCATCACCTGCCTCTTCGGCACCAGCATGGTTCTAAAGTCACAACGCTCTTAAAAACTCACTTTCTCTCATTCTTCCCTCACTCAAAACAGCCATGAATGCTTTGAAATACCTCTTCTTCATCCTCAGCGCAGTCGCCTTCACCGCCTTCGGACTCTCCTTCGGGAACGAGGACCTCGGCCCCTATCGCTGGCTTCTCCTCCTCGGCGCCATTGCCCTCCTCTCATTCACTCCAAATAGCCGCATCATCCGCGCTGCCTTCGGCACCGCAGTTCTCGCCACCCTCGTATTCTTCGTCACCCAGCTCCTCTCGGAACTCTCCATCGCAAATAAGAGCATCGATCTGACCGAGGATAAACGCTACACCCTCACAGAGGGAACCCGCCAGATCCTCGGGAAAGAACTCCAAGATCCAGTCACCATCAACTACTACGTCACCCGTGATGTCGATGGGACCCCCGCCTCATTCAAGCGCCACATCCCCAGAGTCGATAGCTTCCTCCGTGAAATTAAGAACCTCGCTAAGGATGATCTCATCACCCTCAACTTTATTGATCCCGAGCCCAATACCGACGAAGAAGACGCAGCTCTTCTTGACCAAGTCCAGCAGATCGACGTCACCCAAGATGACAAAATGATTTTTGGCGCCTCCATTAGCTCCCTCGACAAAAAAACCGTCATCCCCATCTTCGATCCAGAGCAAGAAACCCAGCTCGAATTCCAAGTCATTAGCGCCATCACCGAAGTGACCAATCGGAACACCCCCGTTATCGGCATCATGTCCGCACATAACCTCGATGTCGGCGGCCAGTCGCGGCAAGGTTGGCTCTTCAACCAGATTCTCAAACGCACCTATGACCCCATCAACCTCAGCATGGAACCCATCACCCAGCTGGAAGAGATCTATCAGGAACGCAAATGGGGAGACACTCCCGACTATCTTGACCCAGAGAAAATTAAACTCCTTCTCCTCATCCACCCCGCTGGGATCACCCCAGCTGCGGAGTTCGCGATTGATCAGTATCTCCTCCGTGGAGGCACCGTCATAGCCTGCCTAGACCCCATGTCTATGGTCGCTCAGCAGTCAGCCCGTCCCATGGCCCCTGGGATGCCCCCACAAGGCGGCGTTCCCACCAGCTCCACCCTCCCCACCCTTCTCAAAAAACACAATATCGCCTTCAACACTGAACAAGTCATCATCGACCGCTCCTACGCCCAGCAAAACCCCGGCGTCCTACTACTCAATAAAGAGGCCATGCCCATAGATGATGACATCTCACTTGCATCCATCCAGAATCTTGCCCTCCTAGCCTCTGGTGGCTTCAGTAGCCTCGAAAAAAATCGCCCCATGGGCCCCGGTCTTCAGAGCAGCCGTCTCGTCGAATCCTCTTACCAATACACCTTCGTAAACAGCCAAATTCTCTCCAGTCCACAAGGAGCCCAGCAGCTGCGCTTCGCCCTTGGTAGTAGAGACCAGAGTGATCGGAGACAATCCTACATCACCCGTCTAAGTGGCACCTTTGAAACAGCCTTCCCAGATGGCCTCACCGATCCTGCCGAAGAGCAGCAGAACGATAAAGAAAAAGAAGAGAACAAAGACCAAGAAAGCACTCAGCTCACCACCGGCATTAGCTCGGCGAACCTCTACCTCATCGCTGACTCAGACTTCCTCTACGATGGTCTCTCCTACCAATTCCGCCAATTCGGACAGAGCGGCTTCATGCAGACCGTAAGCGGAAATGGCCCCTTTATGCTCAATCTCATCGACCAAGCAGTGGGCTCAAAGCACCTCATCGGGGCCCGCGCCCGCACCCCCCACTATCGCAGCTTTACCGTCCTCAAAGAAAAAGAGGCTGAACTCGAAAAAGTCGCCGGAGACCGCATCAAGGCCCTCCAAGAAGAGGCCAATCAAGCCAACCAAGAATTACAAAAAATTCGCTCTCAACTCACCGAAAATAACTCAGCCCAGTCCAACGC
Organism: uncultured Verrucomicrobiales bacterium; assembly: GCA_937928425.1. Classification (GTDB taxonomy): domain Bacteria; phylum Verrucomicrobiota; class Verrucomicrobiia; order Verrucomicrobiales; family Akkermansiaceae; genus SW10. The sequence goes on along the minus strand of CALFVL010000135.1, from coordinate 23,118 downwards.
TGAATACCAGGCACAAATTGCCGAATTCCGCAAAGCTGAAATCGATGCCCGTAAGGAAATCCGCGAAGAGCAGAAATCCTACCAAGCCCAGATTGACACGATCAAAGCAGGCATCTTCTGGAAGTCCGTCCTCATCGTCCCACTCGTTGTTATTCTCCTTGGCCTCCTCGTCTTCATCTGGCGTAAAATCCTGACGAACGCTCGCTAAATTCACTTTCTAAAATCACGAACCAGTCCCTGAAACCATGTCACGCCTTCACCTTCTGATTCTCTGGATCCTCGCCATCGCCGCAGGATTTCTCTCCCTTAAAAATAAGGAAAACCCCTCCTCTACCACCTCAGACACCAAGCTCGAAATTGGAGCCGCCGTTCTTCCTAGTAACCTCGTCGACACCATTGATGAACTTAAAGTGGAGAAAGATGGAGAGATCGTTACTCTCAAAAAGACAGATTCCCAGTGGCTCGTCGTGGAGCAAAATAACTTCCCAGCCAATCTTCAGACCCTCACCCAAGTCTTCGATACCCTTCGCGAAATTAAAGTCGCGCAGGGTATCGGCACCACCGAGCAATACTACGACCGCTTTAACCTGAACCCCAGCTCCGAGGATCGTGATAAGCAGCCGGATAGCATCACCCTGATTACAGAAGGAAAAGAAAGCGCTAAACTCTACCTCGGAAAGTCCCGTGAGGCGACTGGAGGCTCCAGCAAAACAGCTGGCCGCTTCATCCGCCTCGCGAGTGATGAAAGCGGAATTTACATCGTTCAACAAAACTTCGCCGGAATCGATAGTGATTCGGCTAACTGGATCGACAAAGACTTCTCTCCTCTCCGCGAAGGCACTCTGAAAATTTCCGTCTCAGCACCTCAGGACGACCTCTTTAAAGCTTGGACCATCTCCCGTAAATCAGTCGTCGATGACTTCTTACTCGAGGGGCTAGACGACAAAAAAGAAGAGACCAAAACGAACGAGACTGGGACCCTAAAGAACCTCTTCTCACGTTCCTCCTTTCTCGAACTACTTAGCGCAGAAGAGGCCAAAGAACGCGCCAATCAAAAAGGAACTCGTGAAATCGAAGCGACTGACTCTTCTGGAGCCACCTTCCTCATCACGATTGTTCCTGAGAAAAAAGAAGAGCAAAAAGAAGAAGCTGCTCCAGACCAAACGGCCCCAAGCCCTCCAGAAAATTTCATTGCGAGCATCAAAATCATCAATGGTCCCACTAAGCCAGAACCTCCTGCAGCTGATGCCGATACCCAAGCTAAGGCTGTCTATGAACAACGCATCGCCAACCTAGCAGACCTCTCAGCGAATGTGAACCGGCTGAGAGAAAAATTCCAAGACCGCTTCTTCCTTCTCAGTAAAGCCCCTCTCGCTTCTGTTTTAAAAAATCGAGGGGAATTCCTTCAGGCTAAGAAAATCCCCAAGAAGAAAGCCTCTGTCGCCACAAGACCCATCCCAGCGCCCACTTCCACGACATCTCCTGCTATTCCTCTTCAAGGAAATTCGTCACCTCCACCCTCGATCGCCCGGCCCACAGAAACCCAAACTAAGGAAAAGAAAGTGGAAGCTCAACCCAGCGGAGAAACTCCTCCCCCCCTCCCTGACTCTACTTCTGAATAATCCTGCCTAAACTTCCGCTGCCAGCGCGACTCCCCTAACTCAATCCGCAACGGCGCCGTAGCACCCATTCTGCCGCCAGTAAAAGAAGGATAAGCAAGAGGACTATCCAAGTGTCCCATAAAGGGGTTTCACGTAACTCAGTTCGCGTCTCATCACCTCTCAGAAAAAGCGGCGCCAAACGTCCCTCATCCTGATACACCACTCCTCCAGATAAGTTTGCGACACGCTCTAACAAGGCCTGATTCAAGGTCGTCTCAGAGAGCTCCCCAGCACTCCGAGCACCCACCACTCGGAAATTCGTAACGACTTCATCCTTCACCTTCACCTCATAAACTCCCGGCCTCTGGAAAGGCCCGGCTAAGCTCTCGTGAATCCCATTTGAATCCTCACGATAGGTCAAAGGCACGCGTGTCACACCACCTCCTTCGTAAGTGACTTCCGCAAACAGATCTTCCTCAATCAAAGGGTTCAAATTTTTATCCCTAAGTCGGCTCATAATTCTGACTCGTTCATCACCCGCATAACTCAGCTGATCTGTTCCTAAGCGTAGGCTCTCCGTCCCTGAGCGTAAATTGGGCCCTGCACCCCAGCGCAGTAATTGCCCCCAGAAACGGTGATGATAAACATCTCCCACCCCCTCACGGAGGCGCCACGTGCGATCTGTCAGAAGCATAGCCACTTTCCCTGCGCCAGTCTGGCGACTCACCAGCAGTGCATTTTCAGCCTCTCGCTCACGGCGCCTCGCCACGTGATTCAGAGCCTCATCTAGCCCCTCAGCTGAATTGATTTCTCTCGTTTTCACCTCCGCCTCCTCAGCCCCCTTGGCATAAACCAGCACCTCAGCTCCTGCCTGTAAACCCTCTACGGGATGACGCCAACGGATCTGAGGAAAACTCGCCCAGAGGGTTTCATTCCTCACCCCTCCCTCCACCTGAGCCGTCACCTCGTGACTACGCCCCACATTCGTGAGGCTGAAGTTGAAAACCTGATCACCTCCATAATAAGTCCTCTTAGAAGGCTCGTATTTCACCGGAATTAGATCCTGTGCCACTTTCCAGTCAAAGGCATGCGGCATAGATTCTGGACCAGCCACTAACACGAGTAAGGCTGCCCGCTCTTTAACGCACTTTGCTAGAATCTCCCACTGCTCCTCACTTAGCGCACGCGGACCCACATCTCCTATGATAATCACATCAAATTTCCGCCACTCCTCTTCACCCTCTGGAAGGTGAGTCGCACTCGCTTCTCCAAAAGGACGGCTCGCCGAGGCCAGCACCTTTACTGGGCGATGCCCTGCTATCCGGTCCGGTTTAAGTAAAACAGATTGCAAGTGGACCGACTGATCCCGACCGTAAAAGAGATTACGGAGGTAACGAAATTCCCAGCGAGGATGCTCATCGATCAAGAGCACATTCGTCCTCGCATCACTCACGGCCGTTTGAAACTCCCATTCATTATTTTTTTCAAACACCTCGTCTACCAGACCACTTAATACCACTCGATATTCTCCCACCCCGTTCTTCTTAGGGGCGTGGCGAAATTTCACCTCTTCGCGATAGTGAGTTTCTGGAATCAGAATCTCACGCTGCTCCAACTCCTCTTCACCTGCAAAGAACTGTAATTTGGCCCTCTTCCCACGATACCCATCAAATTTCAAAAACACCCCGACCCGGATCTGGTCTCCAAGGTAAACGGAGTCCGGCGAGCGCACCTTAACAATTGCCGCATCCTTCGGTGGCACTTCACTTCCAGACGCGATCACCGCAATCGGGGCATCTAAAATCCCGAACTTCCTTGCCACCTCCTCCACACTACCCGCTTGATTATGCCGTCCATCACTCATTAGAACCACTCCTGCAAGCCGCTCTGGAGAAACCTGACTCAAGACTGCTTCCAGCCCTCCGGCCAGATCAGTGGACTGGTCCCAGCCCTCCACCTCGCCTAAATCATCCATCAGAGCCCTTCGTGCAGCACGCACTTCTCGCACCCCCACTTTCCCCGCTAAGTCTTCCAAGAGGCCGCTCTTTGCCAATTTCTCCCTCGCTAGTTCTATTCGTGTCCCACTTTGCCCCTCATCCACCAGCTTCATAGAGGCGGAATCATCCACCAGCACAATGAGTTCACGCTGGATTTCACGCTCCACAAAGCGACTCCACACCGGCTGTAATAACACCCATAAAAGCAGCGCAAACTGTGAGACTCGTAAGCCTAATAAAAACCTCCCAGAACCTGAACCCAGTGCCCCACGTTCATAGCGATAGCTCCAGAAAATGAGCTCCACCCCTAAGGCCCCCATCAGTGGAATCACCCAGAATGCCCAAATCACATTCAGCTCAATAAAACGAGAAAGCAGAGTCACTCCTCCTAAAAGGAGCAGGAAAACGATACCAGCACGAACCACTCCCCTCATAATGAGCCTCTCTTTCCCTGCTCGATTGCTGATCCGAATGCCTCACAAAGCTCATCACCTTCTTCGAAATCGATTTTCATATTTTCTCCGACCTGACGTGACTTAGAAACCCACCTCGCCAGGAGACCTTCTAAGAAGAGGAGCACCACAGCTGCTAAAGCTAAAATCTTCCATATCTCTCGCCCAAATCCCTCTCCCCTCAAACCTGCCAAAACATCCTCCATAGAACTCAGTTCGATGAGGTCAATCTCTCTTCTGATGAGAGCTCGGTCATCCTCATTCCAGCCCTTCATCTGGCTCTCGGCCCCTTCACGGAGGACCACCAGTGGTAGCTCCTCTTCCCCTTTAAGTTCAGCTTGAATGGCCCTCGGAATCCCCACACGATATTGCCCCGGAATAGCAGTCCCAGCCACAGCTAAAGACTTGCCCCGCTTCCCCAAAAGGGCCTCTACAGCTCGCTCCTGCCCCAGAGGATCCCTTGCCAAGTCTTCCCCAAGAATCAAGTCAGCCTGCTCCGGAGACCGAGCTAACAATGACGACGATGGAATCACCTCCGTGACCCCATCAGGACGCTGCCACTTCAGGTTCACAAAGGCATCTCCCCATTCCTCTTCATAACGTGCCTCAAATGAGAGCGCCTCTCCGGCCTTCAGATAAACTCTCTCACTTTTCCCCTTTATATTCTTTCCCTCATAAATTTTTTCACCGCCTACACTCAGCGAGAAAAAATCATCAGCAGTCACCTCGAAGACGTACTCCCCCGAGAGCGGTGGCAGTAGGGCCCCTGTCCAAGTCACCCCGAAGCGGTCTTTCTCCATCTCACTTCCGGGAGCCCCGTTCTTCCAGTCAAAATCAATCGCTGAATCCACTCGTGAAAACCCCCTCTCTGTTCCTCCAAGTGACTTATAGTGCCCACTGAGACCTCCCCCGCCCGCTAAGATGAGAGAGGGATTCCAAGTAGCCTTCAGATTTAAGTCTACCGCTTTTCCACCCGCCAGCCAGTTCGTCACCTCATGGACGAAAGGCACGAAACTCGCACGCGCCGGGAAATTCCCCAAGCGGGCATCCAGAGCAGTGGTCGTCACCATCACTCGGCCACTTCCATAGTCCCTCGTCGCCAAGAAGATTTCACCATTGCGATATCTTGCCCCAGCGACTGCTCCATTCACCAAATTACCACTAGCGCGATATCCCTCCACCACTGCATCACTTAAGTCCTGCCCAGCCTCACCTCGGAATAAGCGTAGCGCCGGGTGCCTAGAACTCTCCATTGCCACCTGAACGACATCTTCTGGCACTACGAATTCAGCGAGCTCTAAGGGCATCACTGCCCCATCACTTCCCCGCCATTGTTTATAAAAATCTGGGGCACTCTTAGGACCGGCAATTACCCAAAGCCCACCACCCCTGAGTAAAAAGCGAGTCATTCTGGCCGCCACAGACGCCGGCAAACGGGCCACATCAGCCAAGATCACCACCGCTTCATCTTCCAATTTCTCACGGGTCAGTGCTGCCGCATCTATCACCCTGAGATCTATAAAATCCTCGCCTTCCTCACCGAGCGGGGCCAAGGCAAGACTCAGATAACCACCCGCCCGCTCAACAAAAGAAGCACCCCCATTCCCCTCCACGAGTAATACTGGAAGAGTCTTCTTAACCCAAACGGCCCGTTCAGAAAAGTTATCCGCGAGCAGGTCGTCATTAGCCTCTAAAGTGACTTTGATCACTTGGGGGCCCGCTTTAGAAAAACGGTGTCGATAGTCCACGACCACACTCTCACCAGCAGTCATTTGCCCCAGTCCTTTTCTCTCAAGTTCAGTTCCTCCCACCGTAACTCGCATCTCCCCAGGCGTCACCACCTCGCTTCCCGTATTATCAACTCGCACACGGATGATCACCTCACGGTCGGTTCCCACCACCTCTCGTGAGAACTCTATATCACTCACCGAGACATTACGAAGTTTCTCGGGAGCCAAGAACGGACGCACAAACAGACGTGACTTTACTCCACTTGCCAGACCTTCCCACGCCTCCCCGAGACGATCCCAGGCCTTGGTGTTTTCTAACTGCCAACCTAGACGTTGAAGGTCAGAGAACACGACAATATCTTTCTGATCTCCCTGCCCCTCCGCCAAAGATAGCGTGGCTACTCCGAGTGCATCATAGCCTTGGAAGACTCCCCCCGAAGGCTCTAGGAGATCTAAAATCTCTAACACATCGGCGCGATTACTAAGAGGGCTACCCGTCTTTAACTCAGGTGCCCCAGCTCCTAAAATTACGGAGAAGGCGCTCCCTCGCGGCGCCTCTTTCACGAATTTTTTCGCTTCTAAAATAGCTCGCTCGAAGGCAGTCGAGCCGTCTCTACGAAGTAACATCGAGGTCGAGCCGTCTATCACAAGCGCCACATCCCGACGGGCACTAGTTTGAAAGCGCTTCAAGTTTAAATTCTTCTCCTGCCAAAGCAAAAAAGACGCAGCTAAAACCATCCCTAAAGCCGCAAGCCGCATCACCCACCTCCCCCTCTGCGCTGAAATCACAAATGAACCCCCAAAGATCGCGAGTCCAAGTAAAGCGAGCGGTAAGACGAACAGCCATGGCACAGCCGTATCCGGAGGGACGAAAGGACGAGCGAAAGTTAAGACTATCAGCGCAAGTAAGAGGCAGCGAGTCACCATCAATAAAAAATCCTCCCACTCCACGCGCTTACGTCGAGTCGCTACCGTATCAGAGAGGAAACGCATCGCCCCCCAGTCGTAAGGTTTCGCCGATTGCTTCCGAATCAAGTGTATGACCACCGGTACGAATACCGCGATGAAACCAGCCAATAACCACGGATTTTTAAAAAGCATTCTACCCCTTCCTCCTTCCCAAATAGCGTAGTAATGCCTCCACCACTGGTGTCTTACTACTGACCGGAATGTAGTCCGCACGTAAGTTCCCGCACGTCTGCTCGATCTGGTCGATAAACTCCCTGAGCTTTTTTAGATACCCAGCCCGCAGCGCCTGCGGGTCCACTCTCATCATCTTCTCCACTCCCTCGAGGTCGCGAAAACGCTGGAAGGCTCGGAAAGGCAAACTCAGCTCCTCCTCTGCTAGGAGATGAAAAACCACCAGCTCATGCTGCCGGTAATCGAAGTGGTGCAGAGCTTCGACGACCGCCTCTGGATCATCAAAAAAATCACTAATTAAGATCACTAAGCCACGTGGGGGAATTCGCTCAGCCACCTCATGGAGCGCCTTCCCGACTCCTGTTTTCTGGCCCGGCACAGTCTCGTAAAGTTCCTCACAGATCCTCCTCACCTGGCTAGGACGGCTCTCCGCCCCCATAAAACTCCGTAAGCCATCATCGAAGGTTACTAGACCGGCTGCATCCCCCTGTTTAATAAATAAATAAGATAAAGCCGCCGCCAAGTGCTGACCATACTGGAACTTGGAATACTCCGCTTCTTTTCCCTTGAAGGTCATCGAGCCGGAAACATCTAACACCACCGTAGCGCGTAAATTTGTCTCCTCGATGTATTGCTTCACGACATTCCGGTCACTCTTAGCCATCACTCGCCAATCAAGATTCCGTAAATCGTCACCTAGGGTGTATTCGCGATGCTCTGCAAACTCGGCTGAAACTCCCTTATCCGGACTGCGGTGTCGGCCCGTCAGAGTGCCTTGTTTTCGGATGCGGGAGAGCCACTCAAGGCGCTGCAAAGACCCTAGAACTTCCGGCGCCAGTAAGCGCATACACTCAGGCATCTTTAGTTTATCCACCGCTTGAGCCATCTGAAAACCCGCTAAATTTTAAGCTCCATATCCTTCCTACTTAGCTCCGCAACAAGCTGCTTAATCAGATCATCACTCTTCACTCCGGCAGCCTCAGCATTAAAAGTCGTCAGCACCCGGTGACGCAGTACGGGGAGAGCCACTGCCGCCACATCTCCAGTCGTAGCATGAAAACGCCCTCGTAAAACGGCATGAGCTTTCGCCGCAGAAATCAGCGCGATCCCCGCTCGCGGGCCCGCTCCCCATCCCACCATTTCTTTCACGAAATCAGGCGCATCATCACTCCCTGGGCGAGTCGCCCGCGCTAGTTTCGCCGCAAATTCGATGACATGATCCCCCACTGGAACTCGCTTCACGATCTCCTGCAAGGCGATGATTTCCGCGCCCGACATGAGTGAGCTAATTTTAACAGAACTAGGGCTTGTCACCCGGCGGATGATTTCCTGCTCCTCGGTCTCACTCGGGTAATCCACGACAATATTAAAAAGAAAGCGGTCCAGCTGCGCCTCTGGGAGCGGGTAAGTGCCCTCTTGCTCAATCGGATTCTGCGTCGCCAACACAAAAAAAGGCTCCGGTAAGCGTAAGGTCCTTCCCCCCACCGTCACGCCTCCCTCTTGCATCGCTTCTAATAAAGCGGCCTGAGTTTTAGGTGGAGTCCGGTTAATCTCATCCGCCAGCACCATACTTGCAAAAAGCGGACCGTTCACGAAGCGGAAGGCCCGTTGCCCCGTCTCTGGATCCACCTCTAACACATCAGTCCCTGTGATATCAGCAGGCATCAGGTCAGGGGTGAATTGAATACGCTTAAATTCTAAATCTAAAGCCTCAGAAATGCTCGAAACCAGCAAGGTCTTCGCCAAGCCAGGCACTCCCACCAGTAGCGCATGCCCACGGCAAAACATCGCCATCAGGACCTGCTCCACCACCTCAGCTTGCCCCACGATCACCTGGGCCAGCTCATCCTTCATCTTTTGATAGCTTTTATGAAGTCTCTCTACTGCGGCCTTATCATCACTCATCGTAAAACACCCCTACGGGGCCACTTGATCCTCTCTTGCTCATTTCTGAAAAGAAAGCCTCCAATTCCAAAATCCCCCACGCCACAGTCGTCCCTCATAGGGAGGCCCAAGCGTCAGATAAAAGACCACTTAGCTCCGCAGCACCCTCGCTGCTTTTTTGGCAAAATAAGTCAGGATAAAATCCGCCCCAGCCCGCTTAATCGCCAATAAACTTTCCATCATCACCGCCTCCTCATCCAGCCACCCGGCCGCTGCCGCGCTCTGAATCATAAGATACTCCCCACTCACCTGATAGGCTGCCACAGGTAAGCTCGTCTTCCCCCGCACATCACTAATAATATCTAAGTAAGCCCCTGCTGGCTTCACCATCACCATATCAGCTCCCTCCTCCTCATCCAGCCTCACCTCACGCCCCGCCTCTCGCCGATTCGCCGGATCCATCTGATAGGTTTTCTTATCCCCTGCCTTAGGAGCTGAGCCCAACGCTCCGCGAAAAGGCCCATAAAAGGCCGAGGCATACTTTGCCGTATAACTACAAATTGACACCCCTTCATAAGCCTCACGATCCAGCGCCTCCCGTAAAGCCGCCACTCGCCCATCCATCATATCACTCGGGGCGATGATGTCGGCTCCGGCCTCTGCTTGACAGAGCGCCTGCTTACACAATACCGCCACCGTCTCATCATTTAGGATTTCCCCCTCTTTCACCAAGCCATCATGCCCATCACTGCTGTAAGGGTCCAAGGCCACATCCGTCATCACTAACAACTTAGGATAAGCCGCCTTTAAAGCCCGAATCGCCCGAGGCACCAAGCCCTCCCGATTAAAACACTCCTCCGCACCTGGACTCTTTAAGGAATCATCAATTGCAGGAAAAAGAACGACTGCAGGAATTCCCAATTCCATGGCCTCCCCCGCCTCACGGACTAAGCTAGCTAAAGACCAGCGCATGCAGCCCGGCATCGACTCAATCGCTTCATCCACCTCTAAATCGTGAATAAACAAAGGCAGCACAAGATCACCCTCACTCAGAAGAGTCTCACGGGTCAAGGCACGTAAACCCGCTGATTTTCGGTTGCGTCGAGGTCGTATCGGTAAGTCCACGCTCCTAGCTTAAATTCGAAATTCCAAATTCCGAATCTTTAATTAAGCTCCTCCCGTGGCCCACACCCCTTTTACTGAACTCCTCCAAGGTGATCTCGATACGCTGGAGACCAATCTACGCGAACTTCTCGACCCACAGCTCATAAAAAAAGATCACCTTTCACTCCTTAATCTAGCCTGTGGCCGAGGAGACGAGACCGGCGTCCTCGCTAAAATCCTCTCTGAAAAATCAAAATCAGCACACCTTCAGGGGCTCGATATCCGTGCCGCCGAAATCGACCAAGCCAACTCGCGTTGGAAAAAAGAACTCTCTAAAAAAGAGCACGCTCTCTCCGCCGACTTCATCACCCACCGAGGAGACCGCCTCCGTGATCTCGACCATCTCGGCACCCCTGACATCGCCTTCCTTCGCCACCAAAACTACTGGAACGACAAGGCTGTCTGGACCCAAATTTTCGATCAAGCCTTAGAACGTCTAGACGAAGATGGCCTCCTCGTTATCACCTCCTACTTTGATAAAGAACACGAGCTGGCCACCGCCGCCCTCGAGAATCTTGGGGCCCTCCAAGTCGGCTCCATCATCAACCCTAACTCCCGCGCCCTCTCAGATGCACCCGGTAAGTCGGTCGATAAACACCTCGCCGTCTTTCGCAAAACTTAAGACCTACAAAACAAAAGCAGGTCTCATCAATGCCCCAATTTTAACCCTAAAACTCTTCCACTAAGGCTAACCTCTCCTCGCTCGGGTAAAGATTCGCCTCGAAGCGATTCATCACGAAGGCATAGCTCACTCCCGTCTCTACATTCGCAAAACCATAACTCCCCCCCGCCCCCGGATGACCAAAGCAATTTCTTCCCGGCCCCAGCTCCAGCATCATCCCGAAACCGAAGGAATTTTCCACTCGCTGGATCACATCCATCCCCTTCACCCTAGCCCGGATCAACTCTTGCAAAAAATCTTGCCCTAACACCCAGTCATAAAACTTGGCTAAACCCCGCGCAGTTCCCACCCCACCCATCGCGGGGAAACCAGCCTCCCAAGCTCGACTCTCATTCATCTCACTCACGCCAGATAACTCTGAGGGTGAAGAAAAAGCCAGACGAGTGAGCGAGTTCTTATCTAATAAAGCCTCATAAAAAGCCTTCGGCTCCCCACCCCGCCCTAGCCTCGCAGGCACCAGCTCCGCCACCTGCTGCTGCTTTTCCATCGGGAGGCCGATCCAGAAATCGATGCCATGAACGTCCGCGATTTCTCCCCTCCAAAAGTCCCCGAGGCCACGCCCATCTACCCTTCTCACGATCTCATCGGCCAAGAAACCGATCGTCCGAGGGTGATAACCATGAGTCCCCGGCTTCCAGAGCACTTCCTGCTTCTCTAAAGAAGTTACCACCGCATCACGATCCCAAATGGAGCACTTTTCATGGAGCCCCGCCAAGCCTCCTTGGTGTGAAAACATCTCCCCGAAAGTCAGCTCACCCACTCGCAGCTCGGGCCACACTCGTCGCACGAGGGACTCCCCATCCATTCCTGCTCTTTGTATGGCCATCCACACACAGACCGCCATCGGCCCCTTAGTCGCAGACCATACTGGCACCATCGTATTCTCAGTCCACGCCTTAGTCCGGCCTCGGTCTCTGAATCCCTCGTGCCGTGCCTGCACCTCCTGCCCATCTTTCCAAGCCACAAAAGACCAGCCTAATTCATCTTTCATAAATCTAAGCTCCCCTGAACATCCGGCTCATCCATCTTCACCACTTCCCCTAGATGAGTGGATAAAAGAACACACTTTACCTGCTCTACACCCACCCCGAATACCCCAGCCATCGCAGCCTGATAACTCTGCATCTGCCCTCGATACCTCGCCATCAATTCCGCCCCAGATGTCACCACGTCTGTTTTAAAATCAATGACCTCGATTTCCTGAACCTCCTCTCCCTTACGGTAAACATGCAGACGGTCCACCACTCCACTCATCCAGCTTCCTTGATAGAGCATCTCAAAAGCTTGCTCCCGGTAGAGCTCTCCCCCTCCTTCTTCAAAGAACGCGTGAATCGCAGGGACTCTCAGTGCATCCTCCACCATCTTCCCTGCTTGGCTTAAGGGCTGCGCCGGAACCTCACCCTTTTTAAGCCACCCGATTTTCTCAAAAAGAGCGTGCACCTCATGACCGATCCGGCGTCCTGCAGGACTTCCCTTCACCTCATTTTTACGCTCAGAAGGATTACTCCGCGAGCGCAGGGGAAGCCCCTCAGCGAGCTGATAAGCACTTTTCACCACCTCTTCTTCCCGCTCAGGAAGCCCCTCCGCCCACCTCGCCTCACCGCATTGAAAATTCTCACCCAGCGTCTGGCGGATTAAATTCGCTGGAGAGCCCCACCTCTCGGCACTACCACTTTTCACGCGAGAGGGAGGCTGCTCGTTTAGATAGACATACAGGCCCTGCTTTGAGCGAGTCAGAGCGACATACAAGAGGCACATCCCCTCATACTGCTGATCAGCCGCCCACTTTTCATAAGCACTCTGCAAGGCTGGGACTCGCTCCCGCACCTTCTTATTAGGAACATCCAGCAGCCAGCCCTCACCGCAAGCCACCTTAAAATGAGTGGCCTTAGGGATCTGTTCATCAGACAGCTCTGGTAACATTACGAGGTCAAAGCCCAGCCCCTTTGACTTATGAATCGTCATCACCTGCACTGCCGCCGCTCCGGGAGTCTGAGACACTTGTAAACCTGCCACCCAGTCCCGTGCGGCTCGTGGAGTGGCCTCACCACCACAGTCAAATTCACTAAGAGCATGGAAAATATCCCTCGCACGGCGCCTGCCATAACCCGAGATTCCCTCCCATTCTGACTCTAATAAACTCTCCAAAACTAGCGCATATCCCTGCTCTTGGACCGCTAAAAGCATCCCCTCCCAGCGGCTATACCAACCACCGGGGAATCGCTGTTCTAAAATCTCATTTAAGGGAGACATCGCTATCACCTCCTGCGCGAAGCGGTCTGCCGGATCTGCCAACCAGGCTAAAACCTGCACTAAAACCACCCCCACTGCATGGTCCTCTCCCGGCTTCCTCACACCTTCCTCAATCACCTCAAAGCCCTCGCCTCTCAGTAAGTCTGCATACCTTTCCACCTCGCTGCCCTTTCGTACGAGAACTCCACAACTTAAATTATTTTCACCAATCTTCAGTTCCTTCATCTGCTCGACCATGGCCTTCCCGCCATCATCTTTCGGCACCGTAATCACCTTCGCCTCGCCTAGCAGCTCCTGTTTAGCCGACTCGTGATCCTCCCAGCACCAGCGCTCACGGAGGGCCTTTCCAAAGAGTCCCTCAATCTCATCAAGGTTTCCGCAGACCGCATTCACCAGCTCTAAAACCGCAGGACAGGAACGAAAAGACCGTGACATCGGCTCCGTCTTTAATTGATTCTCACCCTTCCCCTGATAGGCCTGAATTAAATCGTCAAAGATCGTCACATCCCCCCCACGCCAACCATAAATCGCCTGTTTCCGGTCCCCTACCACAAAGAGCCCCCCCTCTGGATCTGTCACCGCCTCTCCCACCAGAGTCGCTAACCCATTCCAGTCAGCGTAACTGGTGTCTTGAAACTCATCTAAGAGCCAGTGATCGTAGCGGGCATCAAGCCGGTAGTCGATCGCCTCCCGCTGCAATCGCCCTTCTTCATTCCGCATCCCCGCTCCGAGAAGATTCTTAATATCGTCAAACCCGAGGAGACCTCGCCGCCTCAGACGCGTCTCAAAGGCGCGATCCACCAGTGCCACTAACTCCAGCACAGACTGAGTCCGCTCCACGGCAGCCGAGAGTTCACAGCGAATCATTAGGCCGAATAAAGCTCGCCATTTTTCCCAATCATCTGCGGAAAAATCAATCGCACCTTTTCCATTTTTTAACGAAATTTCCCCTTCGACATTGAGAGACGCCATCATCCTCTCTCCGAGTGCATTCAGTTGAATCGTCCGCCCGATGCTATGTTTTTCAAAAGCCCCCAAGATCGCCTCTAAAACCTTAGGATCTCCCTCTCTTCGTAGCGCCTGAATTAAGGGCACTTTCTGAGCACTCCAGTCTCCCACGGCAGGCAGCTCTCCGAACGCAGGCACCCCGATCTTATCCACCGCAAGCGTCTTCCAAAGACTCATCCAATCCTCTAAAAAATCATCCAGTGTCTTGCGCACCCCTTGACCGGGCTGCCCTAAAGTCGCCCTCCGGAAGGCATGGAAAAATTCCTCATTCTCGGTAAAACCATCCCGTAACACCGAGTCGATAATCTCGGCCTCGGCCAATTTTTTTCGCTCACCTTGGAGAAGATCAAAGGCCCCTCCCGTGATTCCCAGCTCATACTGGAAGCTGCGCACCACTCGTGAAAAAAAGCCATCCATCGTAGTCAGCTGCAGCCTCGGCAGAGCTGCCACTACCTTCTCTAGCACCTCTCCCACCTCAATCTCTGCTCCTAGAGCCTGAGAAAGTTCTGTCGCCTCTTCAGAATCTAAAACGCCCTTAGCTAGCTTCATCAGCACCGAGTCCGCAAATTCTCCCGCCGCTTTACGCGTGAAAGTGAGCGCCACCATCCGTTCTGGGTCCACTCCTTCTAGGGCGATTTTCCCGATCACCCGGTTCCCCAGTTGATATGTTTTACCAGAGCCTGCGGAAGCTAAGATCATGAGATTTTTTGCTAAGACATTCACGCTGCACCTCCTTCCCACTTCACCGCAGCCTCTAGAGTCCGCCCGTAAGTGAGCGCATCGAAGGTGCCCCACTTCTCCTTGGGCGAGGGCGGCCAGAAAATCTGCTCTCGGATTTGCCTCAGCACCCAGCCCGCGCAGGCTAGAGCAGACTCTTTCTCCGCCTCCCCAAAGTCATCCCATAGCGATAGAGACACATCGGCCTCGGACTCCCCTAGAGTGAAGTAACCCGCCTCATCCACTCGCTCTAAAACAGCCGCATAGAGAGGAACTTGCACGTTTATCCAGCGCTTACCAGACGGTGCGATCACCTCCTCCACTCCTTCCAAGTGCTCCGGTAAGGACCTCACGCTCCCTAGATGACTCGCCAGTACCTCCTTCGCCTTCGTCCCCGTCTTATAATCTAAGACCCGAATTGCCCCCCCTTCATGACGGTCAATACGGTCGATCTTTCCCGTTAAGGTCGTCCCCTCGATCTCAAGAGAAAATTCCTTCTCCACCTCCAGCACCCGCCAACCTGCTCGGCGGATCTGGACCTGCTCCCTTGCTAACCACGTAAAGCGTTGCCTCATCGAAGCGAGCTGAAATTCGATCGCCAGGGGCACCGTCTGCCCAAAGCGAGCCACCACCTCATCCGCTAAAGCGGCATGGAACCACTTCTCTAACGCTGATTCCTCTTCCATCTCCCTCGCCACCTCATCTCTACCCCAGCGTTCTAAAACATCATGCATCACATTGCCGAAGTCACGGCTCGACCACTCCACCCGGTCCGGAGCTGGTTCACTCATCCCTAAAACTCGCTCAAGATAATAGCGGAAAGGGCAGGCCAAATACGCCGAGATATTCGTGACAGAGACCCGTTTCTTCGGAGCCACTTTCTGTGGTCGCCACTTCCACCGGTCCTCCAGCTCCCAAGCCAAGCCCGTATCAGATGGAGCGATCTCAGCAAAGAGCACCTTCACTCGCCGTGCCAGCTCCTCGCCCTTTGCCGCTAAGAGAAGGCGAGAAGGCTGGAGAATATCACCAGCCATCGTCGACTTCCCTACGATTAGATCAACTCGCCCCAGGTCCCCATTGATCTCATTTCCCTCCCGCGCTTTCATCAAGGCCGTTAAAATGTAGGCATCCCTAGCAGCTCGCCCAGCATCGTGAGCCAGACCTAGACTCTGTCGAGTCCCCTCGGGCAGCCAAGTATCAGTGCTCGCCTTCCCCGGAATCCGCCCCTCATTCATCCCGCAGACCACGAGATGTCTCGCTGGATCATGGAGTAGTTCCAGCCAACCTTGCACATCCAGCATCCGCCCCTCCGGCACCTCTGTGTCCACCGGATTTAAGAAGCTCGCCAAGAGTTCTAACCAGAAAGAAAAAGGCTTTTTAAGCTGCTTCGCCACCGGAGCCGTCTCATCTAAAAAATCAAAAAGACCAGCTTCATCCTCTGGGTCCACCACCTTTAACAAACGCCACATCGACTCATGAAAATCATTCTCTAGAAACGAGGCACGCCACTTCCCGAAAGAACTCATCGTCTCCAGTGCTAGACGGGCCGACTCAGCCTGAAAACCGAGACGCCGCTGAATCCGCTCCGAGCTCTCCTCTGCGACTTGTCGCTCCACCAGCACTAAAACTCGCTCAATATCCGCCACCTTCCGCACCAGCCACTGATCGCGAAGTTGTGAAAGCACCGTCGCACGCTGGGCTCGCTTCCCCTTCGCCATCACTCCGCTTTGTTTAAAAGAAAGAAGGTTTAAAACATCCACCACCTCCCCACTTTTTAAATAAGACCGCCAAGCATGGAGCCAGCCCGCGAGGGATGCCGACCTGCTTCCACTTGGGTCATGCAGCACCCAGCCCGCCGCCGCGAAGACCTTCACCAGCTCTGCGGAGATCTCCTCGTCTCCTGTTCCCAGCACCACTTCCGTAGAGCGCCCTCCCTCTTGTGCGACTTTTTCCAAAGCCACCTCCGCCTGCTGGGCAGAATCTCCCGCCAAAGTAACGCTGCCATTCTCCGGCCATGGAATCTCCCGCCCCCAAGACTCGTCCGGCCGCCCCCAGTCATCGAAACCACCCACATCCCCAGCCACCAAAATAGAAACTGGGACCTCCGCCGCCTCTAAAATACGCGCGCCCACTTGTGGTAAATCGAGCACCCCAGCCAGCACCACCCGCTTCACCTCAGGTGGAAAACTAAGCTCTTCATTTGCTAAGCGAGAATTCTTACTCTGAAAGCCCCACCCCTTAAGCAAGGACTCCACCTCCTGCTCTAATCGCCCTAACTCCTGCCAGCGCTCCGCCTCGGGACTATGCTCCAGCCACCTCGCCGCCGTTCCGAAGAGATGGCCATTCTCTTGTAAACTTCCCCTCACCTGCACCATCGCCTGCGCTAAGCCCAATTCCCAGCCATCACCCTCAGGGGCCTGTGGGAAAATCGCAGCATACTTCCCCCAATCCTCCACTCCAGAAAAAACCTCACACCAGGCCAAGGTCTCCACGGACTCCGGGGCGAAGTCATCAGGCCTCATAAGAAAACCTGTCGTCACCACTCGAGGGGCCAAGACCGCGCCCCGCTCGGCCAAAGACTCGCGCAAGCGGCGGCCACTTTGCGAGGTAGGCACGACCACGAGATAGCTCGATAACTCATCCTTCCGCATGAGTAACCAATCCACCACCGCTCGGCCATACGTGGACTCAAAGGATAGATCAACCAGCTCAGGAGTCATGGCCCCAGCATCACCCATCACTCACCTCAGTCCAACTCCAAAGCACAGATTTCAGTGGAAATCTCCTCGCTTATCTCACAATTATTTTTCACCTTTCGCCCCTCCTCCTATGTCAGCTTCTCCGTGGTTCTACTCTAACGCCCAGCGACAACAGCTCGGCCCTGTCACCTTTGAGAAAATCCAGCAACTCGTCGCGAGTGGAGAAATCAAAGATCACACCCTAGTCTGGAACGAGGGCATGCCCAGCTGGGTTCCCGCAAAGGAAGTGCCAGACCTCTTCTCCTTTCAAAATCCCCCACATCCTCCAGTCCAGCCTCCTTCCATCGAGCAAGGGAACTCTCCCCAAGACCACGACTACCCCATCACTCCCGTAAAACGCTGCCATTTCACCCTATACCTCGCCCTCTTCATCATCGGCTTCGCCATCCTACACTTTGGCGTGAACAGTCTCGTAAATAGCAGCATCGACAGCACGAAAGAGCTCATGGAGCTTCCTCCTATCGAGACCTTAGAAGACGCTGAAAAATTCCGAGAAATTCAGGCTGAACAGCTCGAGCTCCTGAGTGAAAGCCTTAATCCCGCCGCTCTCGGAATCATCGGGCTCGGCCTCATCATCTGGGTATCAGCCTCGGTCCTAGGCCTCATCTACCTTTACCGGGCATGGGCGCTTCTTCAGCCAGGTCATCCACGGACCACCGCAGGGAAAGCAGTCGGGCTTCTCTTCATTCCCTTATTTAACTTCTACTGGTTCTTCGTCTGCTATGCAGGATGGTCGAAGGACTGGAACCGCATTCGCAGCAGCCACGCGAATCTGGCCCACCTCCCCTCCTCATCAAATGCCCTTTTCCTAGCAGGCCCTATCTGCCTCGTTGCCAGCCTTATCCCAGAATTCAGCACCTTCGCGACCCCGGTGGTCTTTATCATCTTCCTCATGATCACTCATAAGATGTGTCAGATTGTAAATGCCCTCGCTGACCTCCGAGACGCTCAGCCCTTAAATCCACCAATCTCCCCAGCTTAGTCAATCTTGGCAAAAAAAATCACTCTTAAATCATCATTCCATGCCCACTCAAATCGGTCTCATCTCACTCGGTTGCGCGAAAAACCTCATCGACTCCGAGATCATGCTCGGTCACCTCCAAGATGAAGGCATGACCCTCATCCCAGACCCCGAAATGGCGGATGCCCTCATCATTAACACCTGCTCCTTCATCGACGTCGCCAAGGACGAATCAGTCGGAACCATCATCGAGGCCGTCAACGCCCGCCAAGAAGACCCCGCACGTGAAAAACAGAAAATCATCGTCGCAGGCTGCCTCTCCCAGCGCTTCCAAAAAGACCTCCCCGGACTACTCCCAGAAGTCGACGCCTTCATCGGACTGGACCAGATCACCGATGTCGCCAGCATCGTCCGTAAAACGCTAAACCGCGACCTAAATGAAGACGGCTCGCTCGATACTGTCACCGCAAAATCCCGCTACATCCCTGACTACACCACCCCCCGCTTCCGCCTCACCCCCCAGCACATGGCCTATCTAAAAATCGCCGAAGGCTGTAACCACACCTGCGCCTTCTGCATCATCCCCAAGATCCGTGGACAACACCGCTCACGTAGCCAAGAATCCATCGTAAAAGAAGCCAAGGGCCTCATCGCACAAGGAGTTAAAGAAATCAACCTCATCTCCCAAGACACCACCTACTTCGGCATGGATAAATGGCAGGGCCTTGGCAATCGGCCAAAGCCCACCTCAGGGGTAAACTCCGAGAAAGGAGAATCCCTCGCCTCCCTCCTCCGTGCCCTGAATGAACTAGAAGGAGACTTCTGGATCCGCCTCCTCTACACCCACCCGGCCCACTGGTCAGACGAGCTCATCCAGACCATCGCAGACTGTCCTAAAGTCGCCCGCTACGTCGACATCCCCCTCCAGCACATCTCAGACCACATGCTCGCCAAGATGAACCGGAAGACTGATGGCCAATACATCCGTGACCTCCTCCAACGTATGCGTGAAGGCATTCCAGACCTCGCCATCCGCACCACCTTCATCACCGGATTCCCCGGCGAGACCGAGGCCGACCACGAAGAACTCCTAGACTTTATCACCAGCTTCAAGTTCGAGCGCTGCGGCATCTTCCAATACTCTAAGGAAGAAGGCACCCGTGCCCATAAAATGGAAGACCACATCCACCATGCCACCAAGAAAAAGCGCCACCGTGAGCTGAGCTCCGCCATCGACGCCGTAGCTCAAGAAGTCAATGAAGCACAGCTCGGGAAATCAAAACGAGTTCTCGTAGAAGAAGAAGGCATAGCCCGCTCCATGTGGGACGCCCCAGACATAGACGGGCGCATCTTCGTCCCCACAGACGCGGAAGTCGGAGACTTCCTAGAAGTCTCCGTAAAAGACCATCGCGGCTACGACCTCATCGCCAGCTAAACACGCAGACTACAGCCTGCTGCGGCCTTCTCACCTCCCTCGGCGAGACTTCTTCTTCCGCGCAGGCCCTCTCCCAGAAGACCTCCGCCCCCCTCCCTCAGAGGAGGAACCCTTCGGAGACCCCTTCCTCACATTCCTGCCACCCCTGACATTTTTCTTCACCACACTCTTCTTCTTCGCCGTCCCACCGACCACCTCGGTGATCTCAAAGTCCACCTTCATCCCCACGCGGTCCACCTCCGCCACCACCACCTTCAGGCGTGTCCCCGCCTGTAAAACCTGCCCACGGCTATTTGCAAAGCGGTCTGAATTATTCTCAAAGAACCACTTCCCTGCGGGGAAACCCTCTCGCTTAATCAGCCCACGTTGCAAAATATCCGTACACTCCATAAACAGCCCCATCGCACGCACCTCCGTAATAATCGCCTCGAACACCGGCGGAGAATCCTCCCGCGAGGACAGCTCTAACCACTCTAACATCTTCATCCGGCGGCTCTCAGTCTCCGCATCAGAACTCGTCCGCTCCGTCCCAGAAATATGCTCTGCAATCTCGATGCAGCGCTTCGCATCAGGCGTGCGGTCAGCCTGCTCAGGCCGGTTCTTTAAAAGCGGCTGCAGTGCTCGGTGCATCACTAAATCAGCATACCTCCGGATCGGGCTCGTAAAATGACAGTAATCATTCTTGCCTAAACCATAGTGCCCATCTGGCGTAGAAAGATAACAAGCCCGCTTTAAACTCTTCAGAAGACCCACCTTAATCGCAGGCTCCTCTAAACTCCCCTTCGCCTCATCGATCAACTTCTGGATATGCTTCCGGTTTGTTAAATCCCCCACCTGATAACCATGTGAACGAGCCATCTCCGCAAAGTCATTCAGCTTATCAGAATCTGGATCTTCGTGCACACGGTAAATCGTAGGACGGTTTGCATTCTTCACCTTTCGCGCCACCGCCTCATTTGCCGCCAGCATAAACTCCTCAATTAACTGGTGACTCTCATTATACTCCTCCCGGTGAAAGCCCGTAGGGACTCCCTCCTCATTCAGGACGATGCTTACCTCAGGCATCTCCAGATCCAGCCCACCATTCGCAAAACGCCGTTTCCGTAAAACTAAAGCTAATTGCCACGCCTCGCGAATGGCCTCACCAAGTTCACCTCCCTTAGCAGGATTTTCTAAAATCTCCTGCGCCTCCTCATAAGCATACTTTCGCGGTGTACAAATCACCGCATCGAAGAACTCGCTCTTCAGTAACTTCCCCTCGAGATTAAAAATCATCAGCGCGCACTTTGTCAGGCGGTCTTGCTGCGGGACTAATGAGCAGATGCCATTACTCAACTCCTCCGGTAACATCGGAATCACACGGTCCACTAAATAAGTCGAGTTCCCCCTCTCCCTCGCCTCCAGATCCAGCACACTCTCCGGCTTCACATAATAAGACACATCCGCGATATGCACCGCTAAAAGCCAACCATTCTCGGTCCGCTCTACCAAAATCGCATCATCAAAATCCTTCGCCGTCTTAGGGTCGATCGTCAGCACCTTACGCTTCCGCCAATCCTCCCTCCGCGCAATCTCCTCCTCAGGAATCTTCATCGGGATCTTCTGCGCAGCTTCCACCACCTCACTGGGGAAAGTCGCATTAATCCCATGCTGATGAACGATCGCCTCCACATCCACTCCCGGATCGCCGGGCCAGCCTAGAACCTCGATGACCTTACCCTTCGGCTGCTCCTTCAGACTCGTCCACTCTGTAATCTCCACCGCCACGAGCTGTCCCGCCTTGGCCTCCCCAGTCTCGGTTAGACGGATCGAGGGAGGGAGCCGCTCATCCTTCGTCTTAAGCGAAGGATATTTTCCTTTTTGGATAAACACCCCAGTCACCGTGCTGGACCGGCGCTCCACCACCTCGAGCACCCGTGCTCTTAAATCATTATGCTCCCGAGAAGACCCATCATTATCCACCACCTTCACTCGGACAATATCACCATCCAGCGCGATTCCCATCGCCCTCGGAGAGACATAAAATCGGTCCTGCTCCTCGAAGTCTATCCCCGTCGCCAAATTCTCCTCATCCGTCTTATGGACATAAAACCAACCATGCCCACCAGCATTCACCTTTAACTGACCTAGCAACTCACGCCGCCCGCCCGATCTTGCAGCATCTCGGCGCACACGCCCCCGCTGAACTTTCCGTCCTCCCTCTTCACCGCCACCTAAGAAGAAACGCCCCCTCTTAGCCTCTGAAAGCTCACCTCGCTCCAACATCTGTGAAACCGTTACCCTCAGCTCCTTCCGCTGGCTACCGGGAAGCCCTAAAGCACGAGCCATCTCACTCTTATTAAGGGGACGGCCACCCTCTCTCCGCAAAAGTGCACTAATGCTCTTTTTCATATCCTCTGCTTTCGACATAAATAGACCTTGGACTGACTTCGCTCTTGGAACAACAACGGAAAATTTTCTGGCAATCAAAACCGCCTTCATTAGCCTAAAGAGAATCTGGATGTTCTTGTGACTCTCTGATTGTCAATTATCTTTAAAAACATCTCATACTTGCAGCTCAAACCACACTCCATGAAAAATCCATCCTCCCTCCTCTCTTACACTCGTCGTGGCTTCACTCTCGTGGAACTTCTTGTCGTCATCGCCATCATCGCCGTACTCGCCTCACTGGGCTTCGCTAGCTTCAATTTAGCGATTCAGAAAGCCAAGAAAACCTCAGCGCGCACCTGCATCGGCCAGCTCGTCCAAGCCTCTGATGACTACTACGAGGCCTACCAACAACTTCCACTTGGCAGCACCTCAAGCCAAGATGAAGAACAAGAAACAGACACTGAACTCATGGCTGCGCTTCTTGGACTCCCCAGCGCAGAAGAAGAAAACCCCAGACAACTTTCATTCTTTAAATTCAAATCCGCTAAAGGAAAAGGCCAAGCAGCCCACGACGGACTTGAACGGACTGAAAACCGGGCAGAACTCCTTGGCCCTTGGTTAAACAAATCTAAAGACGACCGCTACTACCGTATCATCTACGACTACGACTATGACGAAGAAGTTCGCGAACCACAGTCCCTCGGGAACGAGATCATCTACGACCGAAGAGCCATCGTCTATCACCAAGGAAAAGACGGGAAAATCGGAGGGAAAAATGATCAGGATAACGTCTACAGCTGGAGTAAGAGCGAATAACCTCACCTCCCACTACACAACCTTAAGCTACAAAAGAACCGAGTCGCTCAAAAGCGCACTCGGTTTTTTCACATACACGGGACTAAGATCCCATCCCGCATTCCATGGATTTTTTTCTTATCTGCTGGGACGATCGTCGCCAAACAACC
>CALFVL010000134.1 GCA_937928425.1 uncultured Verrucomicrobiales bacterium | reverse complement strand
AGGGTGGTGTGGGGAGATGTTGTTCCTTAGAGGCAAATTTTCTTAAAGAGTTCGTTGAGGGGGAGGAGCATGCCGATGTAGAAGTCTCCGAATTCGCCGTAGCGAGCGGAGACTTCGTCGAAGCGCATTTCGTAGACGATGTTTTTAATCTCCATGGTGTCTTTAGCGAGGAGGGTGACGCCCCATTCGTGCTCGTCTAAGCCGGTGGATCCGGTGATGAGTTGGAGGATTTTTCCGGAGTAGGTGCGGCCAGTTTTAGCATGGCCTTTCATGAGCTGGGCCCGGGCTTGGTGGTCCAGGGAATACCAGTTGTAGTCGTCATGAGCGGCGCGGCGCTTCGACATGGGGTAGAAGCAGATGGCGGGCCAGTCCGGGAGGACGGGATACATGCGGTGCTTTAGGTAGTGGACCATGCGGTCGTCAAATTCTCTGAGTTTTTCCTCATATTCGGGGCTGCCTTCACTGAGGCCTTCTTCGGCGATGAGGGTGTCTTTGGCATATTGCTCGCTGGTGGTGGTGTATTCTGAGCGCTCGGTCTGGGAGAGGTAGGAGTAGGTGGGGGTGAGGACGTCTACCCCGAGGGCGAGGGTGAGGCGTTTCTCGAAGTGGGTGGCGTCAAGGAGGTCTGGGGTGAGGAGCATGAAGCCGAGGTCTGCCTTAGGGGTGGCGATGGCGTAGGTGAGGAGCTGGGTGTCTTTATGGGCGCGGATTTCCTGGACCAGTTCACTTAGCTGGGTCTTGGCTTGGCGTTGTTCACTCTCAGAGAGGAGGGCCCATTGGCTGTGGTCAATGGAGTAGAAGAGGTGGATGACGTGCCAGCCTTCGGCCGGGATGAGTGGGGTGGGTGAGTCTGACATGAGATGATTTATTGAGGGCTGCTGTGTGCGGAAATGCGTGCTCTGACGAGGGGATTATCCTCGTTACCGGTAAGGCCTTCGGTGATGATGAGTGACCAGGGGTCAATGTCTCCGTTTGCGTAGGAGTTGATATTAGAGGAGGAGTAGAAGCCGGAGGTGGCGTAGACGGTGATGGTTTGTGAGTCGTTCCGGGTGAATTTCCCGTTCTGGGTGTCTAGGTTTATGGTGTCTCCGATGAGTTCTTTCGCGCCATTGCGGAAGGTGATCCGTAGGGTGGTGGAGCTGCTTTCGCTGAGGGTGATTTCGGCGCAGGGGACTAGGGCGGCTTCTAGCACGATGCCGGTATCGGCATTTTCTCCACTACGAATGGGTTTTTTCCACCATGTTTTTACCGAGGAGATGGTGGCGTGCTCACCTTTAGCAGGGTAGTCCTCGATAAATGTGATGACTTTCCCTTGTGGAGCCTCGCTGAGGAAGGTGGAGAGCCCCCAGATCAGGGCGGCGATGAGGGTGATGATGAGGATGCTGAGGCTGATCTTTTCGACTGGGCTGGTGGGGATACTTTCTTTTAGACTAGAGGGCTCATCGGCTTCTTTTTTGTCTTTTTTGATCTCCGATTTAGTAGGCTCGCTGTTGGCGTGATCTGAGCTGTGATCTTGGTCAAGTTCTTCGGGTTGATCTTCGGCCTTGTCTCTGGGCTGATCTTCGGACTTGTCTGTGGGCTTAGACTTGGGTGTTTCTCCAGATGGGGGGCTTTGGTCGGTTTCCTTAGCTTCGGTCTGGCTGTTTGCGGATCGTTCCAAGGGCTCACTGAGTTCTAAGTCGTTGTCTCCAAGGTCCCAGAAGTCTTCTGAGGCTTCCTTGGTCTGTTCGGATGGTTTATCACGATGCTTCTTTTCACTCATGGATGCTGGGAGGAGAGATAGTCATTGGTGGGAGGACTTGCAATAGGAGAATCAATGAGGTAAAAAGAGATTGCATCTTTTCTCTGAGGGGAGAAGAGTTTCCCCAGAAGCTATGGCTGATCTTGAAGATAAAAATCCGGAAAGTGTTACAGGGAAGTTTTATGTCGATTCTCAGTGTATTGACTGCGACCTGTGCCGTGAGACTGCTCCTGAGAACTTTCAGCGTTCTGATGATGAGGGATACTCTTATGTGTATAAGCAACCTGAGAACGAGGAGGAGACCGCTCTATGTATGGAGGCTTTAGAGGGTTGCCCGGTCGAGGCCATCGGTGATGATGGAGCCGAATCTTAGGGGCTGATGAAGTCTCGCCAGCCGAGTGCTCATTCTCAGAAAGGGAAGAAGATATCTCGGCGAAATATGCGGGCTGATATCGTAGGCCAGTGGGTGGGTGCACGGCGTCCGCTCGATTTAAATAAGAATGTTTCTAAACCGGTCGACCATATTGAGGCGATTTTAGACTCGATCGGCCTCCAAGGAGGGCTGAATGAGGAGCGCGTGAAGGAGGCGTGGAGTAGTCTCGCAGGTGAGTTGGTGGCGAAGCAGACTGAGCCAGTCTCTCTCCGGAAGGGCTGTCTCACGCTGAAGGTTCTCCAGCCTGCGATGCGCTATCACCTTGAGCAGCTCAAACCAGGCCTCTTACGTAAATTACAAGCTGATTTAGGTGAGGAACACGTGCTTTCTCTACGGCTCACGATCGGGTAAAAATTTATGAAGGACGTTCTATGAAGTATCATTCCTTACTTTTCGATTGGTCAGGGACTTTGGTGGATGACTTGCCGCCCACTTTGTATGCGACGAATGCGGTTTTAGCAGATTATGGGCTACCGGCTATGAGCCGAGAGGAGTTCCGAGAGCGTTTCCGCCTGCCGTATCCTGATTTTTATGAAGAGGTCCTCCCAGGGGTTGCGATTGCGGAGCTGGAGGGGACTTTTCGTAGGGCATTTAGGCAGTCTCCAGTCGGCGTTACGCTGCTTCCACATGCTAGGGAGATTCTTGAGTGGTGCCGGGCTGAGGGGGTGCGTTGCTTCGTCCTTTCGAGTATGGATGAGGGGATTTTCATGGAGCAAGCGCAGGCATTTGGGCTGCTGACTTATTTTGAGAAGGTCTATGCGGGGGTTATTGATAAACGGGAACGCATTGGAGAGCTCCTTAAGGTTCACCAACTCAAGGTTCCTATGACTGCTTTTTTAGGGGATATGGCTCATGATGTCGCCACCGCCAAGCATGGGGGCATTGACTCGCTTGCTCTGAGCACGGGCTATGACCCACTTGAGCGATTGGTCAAAACGGAACCGACTCAGATCTTCGCCCATTTAGGGGAGGTGTGTGAATATTTTCAGCGATCAGAAAGGGTGGCTCTATGAATGATCAGATCCTTATTCGTGGCCTACAGCTTTCTTGCTTGATCGGTGTGCCTGCGGAGGAGAGAGCCGAGCGCCAAAATCTCCGTGCCCATCTGACTCTAGAGGTGGGGGCTTTTTCAAAGGATGACCGAATTGATGGGACTGTTGATTATAAGGAGGTTTCGGACTCCGTTCGCCAGCTTGCGGCAGCGGGGGAGAGGCATTTGCTTGAGACCTTGGCTCAGGAGATCGCGGCCTTTATTTTAGAACACTATCCGGTGCGCCAGGTGCGGGTGGAATTAGAAAAGTTCATCCTGCCTGAGACAGACTGGGTCGGAGTGGTGGTGAATCGGCCATCTTTGAACAGAGATTGAACGTGCAGGATGCTTCCCAAGCTTTTAAACTAGGACTCGAGAAGACCCTATCCGAACCTTTTTTTTCCTAATGTCTAGTGAACCGCATTCTGAGTCTGCTGTAAAAGCTGATGCCGATCTTGACCGTGAACTTGTCCGCCGTGCTCAAGCAGGGGACACTCGGGCCTTCGATGACTTGGTGGTGAAATTTAGCCCACGTCTTTACGGCATGGTTTACCATATGACTTCTAATAAAGAGGACACTCACGATCTGCTCCAAGATATTTTCGCGAAGGCCTACCGATCACTTAAACGTTTCCGGGGTAAATCCAGTTTTTACACTTGGATTTATTCTATCGCGACTAATATGACGCTTAACTTCCTGAAAAAGAGGAAGCGCCGTGTCGCGTGGAGTCTTGATGATGTCGATTCAGGGATTCAAAACGACGAAGCTATGGTCGATATCGGGCACGCCGCTAACCCTCGCCACCAAAGCGATGTGAACGAACTTCAAAAAAAATTGAACGAAGCCATGCAAACGCTGTCAGAGGACCACAGAGCAGTTGTGACCATGTTTGATATCCAAGGAATGCCCCATGCTGAAATCAGTAAAATCCTTAAGATATCAGAAGGAACCGTCCGTTCTAGACTCTTCTATGCGCACAAGCAATTGCAGGGGCATTTAGAAGAATTCATTCACTAAATTTTTTACTTGGAAAAGTTAACCTTTTAGTATTTTTTATAAAAACACTCAGATATGAGCAACTACGAAGAACAAATTCAAAAAATTGTAAGCCTCAAACGCTACGAGACTCCTCGTGATGGATACTTTGAGGACTTCCTCCTTGAGTTTCAGCAGCGTCAGCGTAGTGAGCTTTTACACAAGTCATCCACTACCCTCTTCTTCGAGCGTGTCGCGACTTGGTTCCGCGAGTTAGGTTCCATCAAGTGGGTTGCAGGTGCTGGAGCAGCCTATGCTGCCATCATGCTTGCAGTTCTTATCTGGCCTGCTGGTCCTGGAACCGTTCCAGACTCGAATCGGGCACCGGCTTCCTTCGAGGGTGGGCAAGGCTCTCCTGCCATGCCAGTAGATGAGCAGATTGAGGACCAAACTGAGTTTAGATTTTAGGCACTCGGGGACTTCACCTGATTTTCTAAGACGCGCTGCGAGATTTTTCGCTGCGCGTTTTTTCAGTCTTCTGTCAAAATTCCCTCATGCCAAGTCACGCAGCAAGTTTTACCCTTCGCACCTCGGGGAAGGGAACCTACGAGATTACCCAGCAGGTCGAGGAAGCGGTGGCTCAGGTAGGTATTATTACGGGCAGCGTCACAGTTTTTATCCAGCACACGAGTGCGAGTCTCGTCATTATGGAAAACGCAGATCCTAGCGCCCGCACGGACTTACATGCCTTCTTCGATCAGCTTGTCCCGGAAGACAGTCCATATTTCATCCACACTCATGAGGGACCAGATGACATGCCTTCTCACATCCGGATGGTACTCACGCGCACCAGTGAGGTCATCCCGATCATCGAGCGCCAAGTCGCTCTCGGAACTTGGCAGGGTATTTTTCTTTTTGAGCACCGCGATCAGCCACATAGCCGCCGCATCGTGTTGATGATTCAAGGAGACACTTAAAAATTGAGAGAGATCCCGCCTGAGAATGAGGTGTATTTGGAAAGACGAAACTTTCCCCGAGGTGTCTCAGAGAAATCACTGATCATTGTGAAATGAATCGTCAAATTCATCATAAATTTAACTGATGTTTGAATCATTAGTATCAATTTAAAATATGGTGTCATTCCTGTTTAATTTCTTCTCATGAATCGCCTTAAGCTCCTCATCCCACCCCTTCCTTGGCAGCGCTTGCGTCATCGTGCGGGGGCTGGAGATCGAGTCGTTCTCCTTCACGGCCTTTGGCGAAGCGCTTGGTCTATGGATGAACTCGCCCTCACACTCTCTCAGGAAGGGTTCGAGATATTTAATCACCCTTATCCTTCTTTTCGTAAGTCGATGAGCGAGCTGGTGGAGAGCCTTGCGCAAGAGCTGCGTGGATCAGAAAAAATCACTCACTTTGTGACTCACTCCATGGGTGGGATCGTCCTTCGCTGTCTCGCCCAGCGTCATCCTGAACTTGTCACTGGAAAGATTATCATGCTCGCTCCTCCTAACCAAGGGAGTGAAATTATCGACTGGCTTCAGGATTTTCCACCCGCTCACTACCTCCTCGGCCCTGCTGGAATGAGTCTGGCTACGGAGCGAGTGAGACGTGAAATTCCCAGCTTCTCAGGTGGTCAGGACGTCACTGTCATTATGGGCAGGAGGCAAAGTGTCCCCTTCTTTAATTTCCTCTTTCAAGGGGAGCACGATGGTGTGGTGAGTGTAGCAGGTGGTCATGTCATAGGGCAGACCCGCCTTGAAGTCGTAGATGCTGACCACAGCTTCATCATGGGAGAAGCAGTCGTCCTTAATCGAGTGCGCGATTTACTTAAAAAATAATCCCACTCAGATCATTCTCCGACTTATAAGAGGCCGTCTTTAAACTCTTCGGTGAGCAGCCCTAGCGAGCGTAAGCACAGTCATTTAGCAATGGCGTAGAGGTGCGTCTGAGTGGCGATGTAGACGGTGTCATTAGCGACGATCGCGCTGCTGTAGATGGGGGCGGGGAATTCGATGAGGCCTAAGACTTCTTTTTCTTTTCCTGCTTTTAGGATGTGGAGTTCTCCATCCTCGGTGCCGATCCAGACTTTCTGGTCAGCGACTAGGGTAGACCCCCAGATGCGTGATTGCGTTTCATGCTTCCAGTGTGGTTTACCGGTCTGAGCGTCGAAGCAGTGGATGTCTCCTTTATACTCGGCTGCATAAAGCAGGCCGTCTGAGATGCTGAGGGTGGAGATGGAGCGGCCCACTTCTTGGGAGGACCAGACGATGCCCCCTTTGTCATCTAAGCAGAGGATGTTCCCCACGCCGTCTCCGTGCTCGGGGTCCTGACCGATGAGGAGATAGGTGAGGCCGTCTGCGATGACGGCGGTGCCGATGATTTCACTGGCACCAGCGTAGGTGGCGTATTTGATGGGTTTCCCGTCTTTTTCGCGATATTCCTTAGGGTTACAGTCTATTTTCCAGAGTTCTTTAAAGATGTTGTAGTCTTCTTCGTCTTTGATGGGCTCTGGGTCAAAGGCGTAGGCGTATCCATCACCACCACCCCAGACGATGGCGTCTTTCCCGCCAATTTTCCCGTAGGCAGGTGAGGACCAACTGGCGTGGAGGACACGGGTGGAAACACCGGAGGCTTCCTCGGCGAGGAGTTCACCTGTGTTCTTGTTTAGGCTGATGAGGGCGGGAGAATTAGGCGCGGGAATGTTGGTGTGGGACCAGTCGACCCCGTTAGAGGTGGCGGTGTAGAGTTGGTCTCCAATGATGACTGGTGAGCAGGAGGAGACATTATGGGGGAAAATACCGAGTTCTTCGCGCATGTCATAGATCCAGAGAATGTCGGCGTGTTGCTCAGTGACTTCGACGACTTCGTCCTTGAGGGCCATGTATTTTGCTTCGTCTTTAAAGGGGCCATCATTTCCATTCGCCATGCCCTCGGTGTCTAAGCAGATGACTTCTCCTCGGTTCGTGACGAGCCACATGCGCTTTCCCTCGACGGCGGGTGAGGAGCAGAGGCCGACGTATTCCCAGTCACTGACTTTCCCGGCACCAAGCTTAGGGATGATGAGTTGCCAGAGAAAGGAGCCGTCTTTCTCGTCAAAGGCCATCATGATGCCTCGGTCTCCTTGCTGTGTTTTATCGCGGGGGCTTTCGTTATTCGTGCCGACGTAAACTTTCCCATCAGCCACTACGGTGTTGCCATAGGCTTGGGAGCCGAGTTTCGCCGCCCACTTGATGTGCTTGGCCTCGCTGAGGAGGGCGGCTTCGGTCTCGTCGTCGAGCTCGCCGGGGTGGATGTCAGTGGGGAGGTTTTTAGCGGGGCCGACCATGTTCCGGTCTGGAGTGCGTCCCCACATGGGCCAGTCTTGAGCGGTGGCATGGGTGAGGGTGAAGGCGGAGAGGAAAAGGGCGATGGTGGTTTTCATGAGAGTTTTATGGGAGTGAGAGAAGAAAGATTTTTGGTGGGGTGTTAAAGAGGTCAGAGGCTGAGAGCCTCTGTTACGAGTTTGGTGAAGATTTTTGGTGGGATTTTAAGAAGGTCAGAGGCTGAGAGCCTCTGTTACGGGTTTGGTGATTTGCTGAGGGTGAGCTCGTCTAGGTAGACGCGTTTTTGAGATTGAGGAGAGAAGGCGAAGATGCCGGGAGCGCCCTTCGGGTGGACTCGTTTGACGGGGGTTTTGAGGGTCCATTCGCTAGGCTCTGCACTGCCTTTGGGCCATGCTTTGGCACGGACTTCACCGGAGCCGTCTTCATGGCTGTGGACGTAGGTTTTGAGATGATACCAGGTGTTGGCTTTGATGGGGAATTTAACAGAGTCTTTGAGTCGCTCGTGGTTACTGGTGACTTCGAGGAGGTTTTGGTTCCCGACGAGGGTGATGAGGTAGCGTTGGTTTACGAGGCCTACGGTGGATTTAATGCGGCGGTTCCCATCTGTCATGACTTCGGCAGAGAGGGTGTAGTTTTTCAATTCAGGATCTCCAAAGAAGTTCATGCTCCGTTGGAAGAGGACGTTATCGAGCCGATTTGCGATGACTTGGGAGCCGTCTTTTTCTAGGACGTGCCATTTGATACGGGCGCCGAGCCAGGCGAGGGGTGGGAAGTTGACTTTTTCTCCAGCGAATTCTTGGGTCAGGGGGATGGTCTCGAAGTTTTCATGATAACCGGGGCCGGCGTGGATGCGTCCGCGAGTGGTGGCGGAGATTTCTCCAAAGGTGACTTTGAGCGCGCCTGCAGACATTTGGGCGTTTGGAGCGGCGGTGATGCTTCCGGTTTTAGGGTCTAGGGTGGCATCTAGGGTGGCTTTGACTTTCGCAGTGGGGGGGATGAATTTTTTCCAGTTGAGGTTTTCATTTAGGAGTTTGATGCGCTGGCCAGATTGATTGAGGCCCCAGACCTTGAACTCTTGGGTGCTGCCAGGGGTGATGGCGAACTCGGCGGGGACGATCTGGAGTTGGCTGACAGGGCCGTGGGGATTTTCTACGGGAGGTTTTTTATTTGTCTGAAATTTGCCGTCTTTATTGCCGAAGCAGTAGAGGCCGTCACGGGTGGAGAGGTAGACTTTACCAGCCCAGATGGTGGGGGCGGCGAGGCATTTTACGCCGGAGCCGTCCGCGGATTTTATGTCAGTGTGGGAGAGGATTTGTGCTTTTTGGTCACTGGGCTTCGTGATGAGGAAGGAGCCCTCGAACCAGGGGGCGTAGATCTTACCATCGCCGTAGGTGGGGGAGGCGTGGATTTGGTCTGGGGCTTGTTTTTTTTGCCAGAGGGTTTTTCCGTTCGTGGCGTTTACACAGATGAGTTCTCCGGTGAAGTTGGTGGTGTAAACGCGGTCGGTGACGAGGATGGGTGAGCTGGTGAAGCCGATGTGGTCGTCATTACGCCAGAGCTCGGCCTCTTTATCTAGGATGAGGTGCTCGCTAGGGTATTCGGTGGGGATGTTTAGGCAGACGAGGCGCCCTTTTGAGGAAGCATCGGTGTTTTCTTTTCCGTGGAGGGCGATGAGTTTGTCATGGCCGTAGAGGAGGACTTGGGAGTTGACGCCGCCTTGTGAGAGCTGGAAACGCCAGACGGGCTCGCCAGTGCGGGCGTTCACGCAGACGATGTTTCCGCAGCCGGTGCCGGCGTAGAAGACGGCCTGATCACCGAGGTTTCCGAAGACGGGCATGGAGAAGGAGGAGTCCACGGGGCGGACGCCGGGAGTGGAATACCAGATGAGTTCACCGGTGATTTTATCAAAGGCGTAGAAGCGGTCACGAGCGGGTCCGGTGCTTCCCCAGTTGGCGGTGACGCAGTGGAAGATGACGAGGTTTTCAAAGACGGCAGGTGAGCCGGTGCGGCCGTTTGGGAAGGTGAGGCGGGCGAGTTTTTCGATCAGGGAGGTTTCCCAGAGGGCTTTGCCGTCAGGGGTGAAGGCGGCGCAGCGGCCGTTTGAGGTTTGGAGGTAGATGTTACCGGTCTGGGGGTCGATGACGGGGGAGCCGATGCCGTAGCGGTTATAGACGACGTCTGAGATGTAGTCAGGGAAGTGTTTTTCCCAGATTTTTTCTCCAGTATGGGCGTTTAGGCAGAGGAGGGTTTCTTGGACGTCTTGGGCGGGGTCATCGCCGAATTGACCGTAGCCGAAGATGTAGAGTTTCCCGTTCGCGATGACGGGGGCTCCCGCGCCGTTGAGCTCGTATTTCCAGAGTTGGTTAGCGGCTCCGGGTTTCCAAGTGTCTGGGAGGTGGGTCTCATCTGAGGTGCCGTTTTGGTTAGGGCCGCGCCAGTTGAGCCAGCCGCTGATTTCTGCAGAGGAGATGCTCTTGCTGATGAGGAGGCATAGAAGAATGAGGGTGAGCGGGCGTAGAGTCATGGGAGTGGGTGGACTTTTTTTTAAGGTGGTTTTAAGAACGGAGTGTGAGTTTTTGGAGAAATGTGGTCAAGGGGGATGCCCGTTTAGGCTTAGGCGGCGCGCTGGCCATCACAGAGCTTGATGATGAGTTTATGGAGGACCATGCGGTGGTCTTGGCCAGAGGTGACGAGGGTTTTATCGGCGTGAAGGCAGTCAGACATGGCTTGTTGGAGCTGGGGGAGGGAGTAGTTCCGTGCTCCCGTGGCTGCCATTTTTAGTCCCCAGGTATTGATGCTGCCGTCTTTCTTTTTGGGGAGGGCTGCTTTGATGCCGGCGGGGGCGCGGTTTGGGCCGCCGTAGGAGTCGGTGAGTTTGGCGAAGAAGAGGTTACGAACGGTGGGGATGATGGAGGCTTTGATGATGCCGACGGCGTTTTCGTTTTTAGCGAGGAGGGAGTCGATGAGGTCGATGGCGCGTTTGGCGTTACGTCGTTCTACGGCACGGGAGATTTCCCAAATGACTCCTTTATGGCTGACGGAGACCATGAGGGTGACGTCTTCACTGTTGATCTCACTCCGTTCACCGAGGTAGAGGTGGAGTTTATCGAGCTCGTTAGAAATTTGGCGGGAGTCAGCTCCAGCACGCTGGACGAAGAGGGCGAGGGCTTCTTCATCGAAGGTGAGTTTTTTTTCCCGAGCGATGCGTTTTACACTGAGGGCGACTTGTTCTTCCCAGCCTTCTTTTGAGGTGTCGATTTTATCAAAGGAGCGGTAGTCGGTGGATTTTTTTGCCCATTTTCCAAAGCGGCGAACGCCGTTCATGGCGGTGGCACTGAGGAGGAATTTCACGCCAGGGGGGAGGCCGTCTTGGAGGACTTGGAGGAGGTTTTCTACTCCGCTGAGTGCACGCTCAGCCTCGCTGCTGCGGTCAGTGCCGAAGAAGTTAGCCCCTTTTAGCCAGACGACTTTTTCTGCGCCGAAGAAGCCGAGGGTTTGGAGCGCCTCGATGGTGAGGGAGCATTTTTGGAAGGCGTCCTCTGCGTTGTCGGCGACACCCTCGATGATTTCATTGGTAAATTCGTCACTGTCGGGGGGGATGATGTCATTGAAGAGAGCCGTGGCTTCTTCTGCGACGCGGCCTTCGTCAGTGCCGGTGATGACGTAGATGGACATGCTTATTTTTAGCGTGGAGGGGTGCGGGCGGCAAGCATTCAGGGGAGGATCTGGAGCTCGGTGACGATGTGACCGCCGATGAGGTGTTCTTGGATGATGCGTTCGAGGTTTTTAGGGGTGCAGGAGTGATACCAGATGGCGTCTGGGTAGATGACGGCAATGGGGCCACGGGTGCAGATGCGGAGGCAGTCAGCTTTAGTCCGGTGGATGAGGGTTTGTGGGCTGCTTAGGTGGAGATCACTGAGGCGTTTTTTGAGAAATTGCCAAGAGTCAGCTCCTGCACTGGGGTGGCAGCATTTGGCCTTTTCTGAGGTGGCGCAGAGGAAGATGTGTTTTTGGGAGTGGTTTAGGTGGAGAGATTGTGCGGTCGTTTTTAGGAGGTCGGTCATTTTTAGCGAGATTTACGAGGCTGGGTGGGTGGGGTGTCGTGTTCAAGGTGGTCACAGATGGCGGTGACGATGGCGGCAGCAACGGCTTGGCGGGCTTTATCCCGAGTCTCGGGTCCGAGAAGCCACTGGGAGATTTTTGGATTATCGATGAATTCGACTTCGAGGAGCATGACGACGGCTTGGTAGAGATGGGTGTCCTGCCGGGCGAAGCCGAGGGTGCGGATGCCGTCTTTCAGGTGGCCGCCATCGTGCTTACTGTCGCCGATGGTTTTGGCTTTTGTGGGGTCTGCACCGAAGGGTTGTAGGGCGTTGGCAACTTTTTTTACTACGAGGTCACTGAAGGCGCGGTCGCGGTCAGCGTAGGGGTTAATGAAGTGCATATATTCCCAGTGAGGATGGTCTTCTGAGCAGATGTATCCACGGGTGCCCTCGGCGCGGTGAGAGGAGGAGCCGTTAAAGTGGATGCTGAGGAAGACACGGGCGCGGTGTTCTACGGCGATGGCAGCCCGCCCCATGGCGCTAAGTTGCTGGTCTGAGTGGCGGGTGAGGATGCCTTTAGCTCCGAGTTTCTGGGCGCGTGGACTTGCAGCGAGGGCCTTAGCAATTTCCTGCGAGTATTCTAGGGTGAGTTTTTTTTCCAAATATCCACCAGTGGCGGAGTGGGCATTATTCCAGGAACTTCCGTGACCTTTTTGGCTACCGTCGCTCCTGTCCTTTTCTCTTTCACCGCCGTGGCCGGGGTCTATGACGATGATGGCGCTAGCTGCTACAAGTGAGTGAGTGAGGAAAAAGATGAGAAGGGCAAGGAAGCGGGGCGAAATCATCTTGGTCGAGGATAAGGGGCGTCAAAGGAGAAATGCGAGGGAAAATGAGGAGGAAAGGGGATAGGGTCTGTGACAAAGCTGACACAAAATGAGTTTGGTGATTTTATCCGGATGTGACTTAATCGAACTCTCCGAGAGAATTCGGAGATGATGAATTCCAAAAAGAATCTGACACATATGACTAGTAAACTATTCAAGGTATTTGGTGCGGGTGTGGCTGCCACCACAGCGACCGCTCTTGCGGGTGACTTTTCAACTGGGGGGCACTCTCCTGTTGATCATGATAACGGCGCAGGAGATTGGTGTGAAACGCTACAAGACATAGGCGTTCTTTATAAGGATAAGAGTAACCCTTGGATCCAAGAGATCAAAGTTTTCGGGCGGGCTCATTATCAATATGGATATACTGATGGAGATGTGGATGGTGATGATTTTAGTGGAGATGGAGGGGAGTTACGTCGTTTTCGTGCGGGGGCTTCGGTGAAGTTCTTAAACGGTTTTAAGGCGGTAGGTCGTGCGAACTTTGAGAGGGGAGGCTTCCGTGATAATAGCATCGGTTATAATGGTTGGGATGAGATCTATCTGGAGAAGTCCTTTGATGATTACGCTGGCCTAGAAGGCATCACGGTAGGTTATGGACGGTATAAATTAGGCTTCGGTGGTGAGGAGAGTTATTCTTCTAAGAAGTTAAAGACGATCGAACGCTCTCTCTTAAATAACTACTTCGCAGGAGACCGTGTGACTGGAACGAAGATCGAAGCTTCGCGAGGCGGGGTGGATGTCCTTTTGGGTGTTTTTACCACAGACGGGAATGATGAAACTTTCGGTCAGTGGGATGGTGGAGTGATCTATCAGCTCGATCTGGCTTTTGAGGCTCTCGGTGGAGATTTTCTGATTCAGGGAATCTATCGTGATTCTAATAATGAAGAGCAAGATGAGACTGTAGACTACGATTGGGCAGCGTCGGTGACCTATGAGACAAAGTTGGGACCGGTCGACCTTTTCTTAAATTCAACATACGGAAGTGATGATGATGGAGATGTTTATGGAGTGATCGTAATGCCTTCTGTGGAATTAGTTAAAGATAAAGTGGAGGCAGTGATCCGTTATCAGTGGGCTCACTCTACGGGTGATGAGCTGCGTCTCCAGAGCCGTAATACTCGGAATGTTCTCAGTGGTGATGGGCTGAGTGATATCCGTGGTGATGATCACCATAGTATCTACGCAGGTCTAAATTACTTCCTGTGTGGACATAATCTAAAAATCCTGACTGGCGTAGAGTATGAAACTCTGGACGGCCCGAACGGAGACACTGAGGCGACCACTCTGTGGGCTGCAGCTCGCTTCTTCTTCTAAGAGTAAATTCTAAATTTCTTTTTCTCTACGGGTGCCTCATTTGGGGCACCCGTTTTTTTATTGTGCTATTCACAGCACCAAGGAGCTCTTTTTCGGAACTCAGGAGCTTATTACTTTGAATTTAATTTAAGAGGCAGACGTTGAATTAGTATGATCGAGAGGAGATTGCTTTTTACTGTCAGCTTGCTGGCGTGGCTTTCTCTATCATCCTGTTCTGATTATACCCCTCGGGCCTATTCAGGAGGACAGTCCGGAGGATATGTGGGGCCGAGTTACGGACATTCGCAGGGTAAAAAATCTGTCGAGGTGGGACTGATTCATACCAGCCATGATCGCTGGGGCTATGACCCTTATCGCCGTTCCTATTATGATCACTCTATCGGTAAGTATTATAATCTGGGGACACACAGTTATCATGTAAAAGCTCCTCGGCGCTACCACTCTCCGCGCTACCCCAGACATTATCGCAGAGGTTCTGTGCTCCATTGTCCCAGTCACTTGCCGCGCTATTCATCTCGCAGAAGTTCCCTTTCCCAGAGGAGATTAAGCACCTACGGATCGAATCGCCTTGGATCAAGTCAACACCTTAAGCGCTCACGGAGTGGTCATGAGCTAGGAAGATCTTATAGGCGCACGCGCCCTAACTCCTACGGTAATAAATCGCAGGGAAACAGACCATCTCTCCATTCGGATTCCTACTCGCGGCGTCTTTCTTCGACTCCGCATTCATCCAG
This sequence comes from uncultured Verrucomicrobiales bacterium, assembly GCA_937928425.1. Classification (GTDB taxonomy): domain Bacteria; phylum Verrucomicrobiota; class Verrucomicrobiia; order Verrucomicrobiales; family Akkermansiaceae; genus SW10. The sequence goes on along the minus strand of CALFVL010000134.1, from coordinate 23,360 downwards.
CAGGCCGAGTATCCGTCCTGTTTCTACAAACTACCGAAGAAGCGGATCAACAAGTTCGGGTAGGTCCCCGCGCTCTTCGAGCGTGATCAGCCCGAGAACGCGATAAATATTTCCTTGCTAGAATGTGTGATCAAAGACCTCGTGGAGTAATCCACGGGGTCTTTACTCTTGGCCCTCTTCGTATTCTTTTTTTAGTGAAGTTGCTGCGGTTGATGACTCTGCACTTAGGAAGCCCGCTCGGGCTGCCTTTTCCATCACTCAGCGATTTAGTCTACTCATGCTAATTATCAAAGGGTGCTCGATGCTCGGGATATTTGGCAGAAAGTCACGGTAGATCTAGGCTTGGGGAGGCTATTAAAAAAAAGAGACTTCTTTTTTTGAAAATAATTCAGAAACGCCTTGCCAGATCGCTTTTTATTTCTAGAGTCGCGGCCCCCAAATCGGGGTTGATGTTTTTGAGTCTTCGAGAGTCTATAAGCTTAACCCCTTTATCAAACGATTCACTATCGGGTGCACACCGGAAAAATGGCTCTTGCGAGGAATCTCGCTGAGTTTCCCGGCGACCCTCCGGTTGAGAATCAGCGATAGAATTCACAATTTCTCCAAGAAACCATCATTGAACGAACCCGCTTAACCGCCATCCCAAAACGATCGCATTATGCCCACCATTAACCAGCTCGTCCGCAAAGGACGTAAGAAAGCAGTCACGAAGTCGAAATCCCCGGCTCTGAACAACTGCCCGCAGCGTCGCGGCGTTTGTCTCCAAGTTTACACTCGGACGCCAAAGAAGCCGAACTCGGCGCTCCGAAAAGTCGCTAAGATTCGCCTCACCAATGGTTATGAAGTGATCGCCTACATTGGTGGTGAAGGTCATAATCTTCAGGAGCACTCCATCGTCCTGATCCGTGGTGGCCGAGTGAAGGATCTTCCTGGTGTGCGTTACCACATCGTTCGTGGCTCGCTCGATACTCTCGGCGTGGATGGCCGTAAGCAAAGCCGCTCCAAATATGGTGCCAAGAAGCCTAAGTAATTTTCCAATTCAATCTCTGACCAAGTAATTCCATGGCACGCAGAAAAAAAGTTTACCCAGCGAAGGTCTACCAAGACCCTAAGTTTGACAGTCAAGTTGTCGGACGTCTCATTTCTAAGGTGATGAAGGACGGTAAGCGTTCTCTCGCTGAGCGGATCGTTTACGCTGCGATTGACCGCGCGAACGAAGGCACTGACACGATTGATCCACTTGAGATCGTGAATCGGGCTATCGAAAATGCGAAGCCTCGCGTAGAGGTGAAGTCTCGCCGTGTTGGCGGCGCGACCTACCAGGTTCCTTTGGAAGTTGATGAGGGCCGTTCTCAATCGCTGGGGATGCGCTGGATCATTAATTTCGCTCGCTCTAAGAAGGGCACTCCTATGCACATTGCCCTCGCGAACGAGATCAAGGACGCTGCCAATAACACCGGGAACTCGGTTCGCAAGCGTGATGACGTTCATAAAATGGCACAGGCGAACCGTGCCTTTGCGCACTTCCGTTTCTAATCTTTTTCCCCCTTAATTAGAAGATTTCTTACCCCCTCCTAAACCGATGAGCAAAGTAGCGACATCTCCCACTCGTCCCGTTCCTCTTGAGAGGACTCGGAACATTGGGATTGCCGCGCACATCGATGCAGGTAAGACCACGCTCACCGAGCGGATTCTCTTCTACACCGGGATGATCCACCGCATCGGCGAGGTGCACGATGGTGCCACCACCACTGATCACATGGAGCAGGAGCGTGAGCGTGGCATCACCATAACTTCTGCGGCAGTTACCTGTGAGTGGATGCAGCAAAAGGAGGAAGGTGTCGCTAAGCTCTTCACCAGTGACAATCAGCGTATCAACATCATTGATACCCCAGGCCATGTGGACTTTACCGCTGAAGTCGAGAGATCGCTCCGTGTTTTAGATGGGGCGATCGTTGTTTTTTGCGGAGTCGCCGGCGTTCAGCCTCAGTCTGAGACCGTCTGGAGGCAGGCCACGACCTATCGAGTTCCCCGCATCGTCTTTGTCAATAAGATGGACCGAGTGGGGGCTAACTTTGACGCCGCAGTGAAGGAAGTTCAGGAGAAGCTCGGTGCCCGCACAGTCCGCATTCTCATTCCTATCGGCTCAGAAGACCAACTCCGTGGACAAATTGATGTCCTTAACAAGAAGGCGGTCCTTTACAAAGACGATGACATTCTCGGCTCGACTTATGACATCGCCGAACTTGATGAGACCCAGCTTGCACTTGCTGAAGAGGCCTATGCTGAACTACTCGAAGCAGTCGCTGATGTTGATGAGCAGGTTGGAGAAAAATTCCTAATGGAGGAAGCCATCACCGTAAGCGATCTTAAGGCGGGTCTTCGGCGTGCCACGATTGCAAATGAGCTCGTCCCGATCGCTGGCGGCTCCGCCTTTAAGAACAAGGGAGTCCAATACCTTCTCGATGCCGTAGTAGACTACCTTCCCAGCCCCCTCGAAATCCCAGCTGCTCAGGGGATAGACCCTGAGGACGAGGCGAAGGCCGTAGAGGTAAAGACCTCTGATGATGAGAAGTTCTGCGCCCTCGCCTTCAAGCTCTGGGCTGACAAATACTTTGGAAAACTAATTTTCTTCCGTGTCTACAGTGGCACTGTCTCCAAGGGGGACATGATCTATAACCCACGGACCCAGCAAAAGGAGCGCGTAGGTCGCCTCATCCAGGTCCAGGCCGATAAGCATGAGGAAATTGATACCTGCTTTGCCGGTGATATTGCGGCTCTCGTAGGGCTAAAAAATGTGCAGACAGGTGACACCCTCTCTCATCAAAAAACTAGGGTCCTCCTAGAGCCACCCAGCTTCCCTGAGCCCGTCATCTCAATGGCCGTAGAGCCTCGCACCCAAGCTGATTCTGATAAAATGTCGCTTGGTCTTGATCGCCTCTCGGATGAAGACCCCACCTTCGTCGTGAAGACCGATGAAGAGACCGGACAGACCATCATAGCCGGAATGGGTGAGCTCCACCTCGAGGTGATCATTGACCGCCTCAAGCGAGAGTTTGGAGTGCAGGCGAATGTTGGTAAGCCTCAGATCGCTTACCGCGAAACAGTCACAGCCACCGCTAAGGGCGACGGCAAGTTCATTCGAGACGCCGCCACTGCTGGAAAGGCCGCCTACGGTCACGTCGTCCTCGAGCTCTCCCCTAATAAACAAGGGGAGGGGATAAGCACCGAGGACAAGGTCTCGGCATCCGCCTTCCCTAAAGAATATATGCCGGCGGTCCTCAAGGGCATCGAAGAGGCCTTAACGAATGGCCTCGTTGCAGGCTTCCCTGTCGTCGACGTCCACATTCAGGTGCAAGACGGCTCTTTCCATGAGGTCGACTCTAACGACAACTCCTTCAAAATAGCCGCCATCTTCGCGATCAAGGAGGCAATGAAAAACGCCTCAGCTATCCTACTGGAGCCAGTCATGGATGTGCAAATCGCCACCCCAGATGAGTTCCAAGGTGATATCATGGGAGACCTCAATCGTCGCCGAGGCCAGATCCAAGAGATCGAGACCAAGGGACCACTTGCTAACATTTCTGCCAACGTTCCCCTGTCCGAGATGTTCGGATACTCCACTGACGTTCGCACCCTTTCTTCCGGTCGTGCTTCCTACTCCATGGAGCCAAAGTGCTTCGAGGAAGTTCCTCGTAATGTCGTAGAAAAACTCGTCGCCGAGCGCGGCGGAGGCTACTAGAAACACCCATCACTCATAAGTTACCTTTTCCATCATGAATCAGAAAATCCGCATTCGCCTTCGCGCATTTGACCATCGGGCTATCGATCGCTCCACCGTAGAGATCGTAGAGACCGCTAAGCGCACTGGAGCTAAAGTCGCCGGCCCTGTTCCTCTTCCGACTCGGGTTGAGAAATTCTCGGTCAACAGCTCGGTTCACGTTAATAAAAAATCTGCTGACCAATTTGAAGTTCGCACTCATAAGCGTCTCCTTGACATCGTCGACCCTACTGCCCGCACCGTAGATGAGCTCAAAAAGCTCAATCTCCCTGCAGGTGTCGACATTCAGATCCATATCTAATTTTCTTCCCCTTAACTCAACCTTTCCAGACCAATGTCACTCGGAATCCTCGGTAAAAAAATCGGCATGACCCGCGTCTTCGACGCAGAAGCAGGCTGCATGATCCCCGTCACTGTCGTAGACGTGAACGGAAATGAATTTCTCCAAGTTAAAACTTCAGAAAAAGACGGCTACTCTGCCATCCAAGTCGCCTACGACGATCAGAAAGAGTCCCGCCTTAATCTTCCAGAGCGCACTCACCAAGCTAAACAAGGTGCCTCCAGCCCTAAGAAACGCATTCAGGAATTTCGCTTTGCTAGTGATGCGGAGCTACCTAACAAGGAAGAAGGACATCCCGGAGCAGCTCTCTTTGAAAATGGTCAGTGGGTTGATGTGATCGGTACCACTAAGGGAAAAGGCTTCCAAGGTAACGTCAAACGTCACAACCATAACGGCCAGCCAGACGGACACGGCCACATGATGCACCGCCGCACAGGTGCGATTGGTGCCGGATCTACTCCCGCCCGCGTTTGGAAAGGCCAGAAGATGCCCGGACATGATGGCGTCGTAAAGCGTACCACTCAGAACCTCAAAGTTGTTCAGGCTCGTCCAGATGATGGCGTGCTTCTCATCTCCGGTGCCGTCCCAGGACATAATGGGGCCTATGTCACCGTCCGTCCGGCTCTTAAAAAATCAGCCGCTAAGTAAACTCTAGTTTTAGAAAGAACCTGATCCATGTCAGCATTCACCATCCAAGACGCCGAAAAGGCAAATATCCAGCTCATCGCTGACGGCTCCAAAGGCAGTCAGGCCGTGCACGACCTAGTCGTCGCCTACCAAGCGAATCGCCGCTCCGGAACCGCACAGACTAAGACCCGAGGAGAAGTTCGCGGTACTGGTAAGAAGATGTATCGCCAGAAAGGAACCGGTGGCGCTCGCCATGGAGACCGCAAAGCCCCGATCTTCGTCGGAGGTGGTGTCGCCTTCGGACCTCGCAATCGCTCCTACGCCAAGACTGTTCCTAAGAAAGTGCGCACCCTCGCCCTTCAACGCGTCCTTGGAGAGAAGATTAATGAAGGCCTCGTTCTTAGCGCAAAGTCCTTTGAAATCCCCTCTGGAAAGACGAAGGACTTCGTAAAGGCCGTCCGTGACCTCACTGACGCTGAGCGTGTCATCATCATTGGTAAGGAATTTTCGGAAGAAACCTATCGCGCCGAGCGCAACCTCACCTTCGCCCTCCTTCAAACTGCCGAGAACGTCAACATCGAAGAACTCCTCTTCTGGGGAACAGTAATTATCCTTGATGACGCCCTTGAAACCCTCGCAAAGCGCACCGCCTAAAACCTCAGCAAGCCATGAGAGATATTTATACCATCATCGATACCGTCCGCATGTCTGAGAAGGCTGCCCTTCTTCAGGAGAACGAAAATACCTACACCTTTAAGGTCGATCGTCGTGCCAACAAGATCGAGATTAAGAATGCCGTCGAGAAATTCTTCAAAGTCAAGGTTCTCGGTGTCCGCACTTGTAACTATGCTGGGAAAGCAAAGCGCCGCCGCCGCGCAGATGCCGGACGCACCGCCTCTTGGAAAAAAGCCATCGTCCGCTTGAAAGATGGTGACTCCCTCGACCTCCTCTAAATTTTTAATTTCACGTAACCTCACTCAGAAAGGACCACTCCAATGCCTCTGAAAAGTTTTAAACCCGTCACACCTGCGAACCGCTATAAAATGCTTCCAGGCTTCGACGAAATTACCAAATCTAAGCCCGAAAAAAGTCTCCTCGAAGTTAAGAAACGCTCCGGAGGACGTAATAATCAGGGCCGTATCACCATGCGCCACATCGGCGGTGGCCATAAGAAAAAGTATCGTCTCATCGACTTTAAGCGTAATAAGCGTGACGAGGTGGCAACTGTGATCGGTATCGAGTATGATCCCAACCGCACCTGCCGCATCGCTCTCCTTGAATATGCTGACGGCACTAAGTCTTACATCCTCGCTCCCTCTGGCCTCACTGATGGAGCCAAGGTTCAAGCAGGTGAGAATGTAGAACCGACCGTTGGTAATGCCTTACCGCTCAAGAACGTCCCTCTAGGAACTGCCATTCATAATATCGAAATGCGGCCTGGCTCCGGAGGTAAAGTTGCTCGTGCTGCCGGTCAGCAAGCGATTCTCGCCTCCCGTGATGATGGCTACGCTTTTATCAAAATGCCCTCAGGTGAGCTCCGCAAATTTCATGAGGAATCATACGCTACCATCGGCACCGTCGGTAATCGCGATCACATGAACGAGATTTCTGGAAAAGCTGGCCGCACTCGCTGGCAAGGTAAGCGCCCCTCCGTCCGTGGAATGTGTATGAACCCTGTTGATCACCCTAACGGTGGTGGTGAAGGTAAGTCCAAGTCCGGTGGTGGTCGCCAACACCTCAAATCGCCTTGGGGCCACACCAAAGGCCAGAAGACCCGGAATAAGCATAAAAATAGCACCTTCATTATCGAGGATCGTCGCAAGAATAAGCGTAAGTAAATCCTCCATCATTAACTTTTCACTCATCTATTCCCTATGGCACGTTCATTGAAAAAAGGCCCTTACGTCGATCAAAAGCTCCTCGCTAAGATTGATGCCGCAGTCGAGTCCGGCAACAAGAAGCCCATCAAAACATGGAGCCGTCGCTCCATGATCACTCCTGACTTTGTTGGACACAACTTTGCTGTCCATAACGGCAAAACCTTCGTCCCAGTTTTCGTTTCTGAAAACATGGTCGGCCACAAACTTGGTGAATTTTCACCCACTCGTATCTTCAAGGCCCACGGAGGCATTGGTAAGAAGTAGATTTTATCCTGAGAGAACCCATCGTCATGCGTATTCCCTTCAGCTCAGCCATCCTCACCGGAGTTCTTCTCCTCGGTGCTGGCTTGCTTGCTGCTCAGGAATCGCGCACTGATCAGCTTGAGCGCGAACTCCGCCAACTTAAGCTGCAGAACCTCAATCTTAATAAGAGCCTCGCCGAGGCCCTAGAACGTGAGGAAACTAAGACTAAGGTTCTTAAGAAAATCCGCGAAGATCACGCCCTTCTGGGAATCGACATTCTCGAAGGGGGAGATACCAAGCTGCTCCACGCCGTCACGGATTACCAGATTGCCCGTGAAAATCTCACTCAACTTGAGGCTGCAGTTAGGAACCTTCTCCCGCTCGTGCAGAGCTACCTCCGCACAGCCCTCGGCTCCGATCCAGAAGCTCGTAAAGCCGTGGAAGTTAAAATCCGGGAACTCGAGGTAGTCCTCGGTCAGCGCCAATTACCCAAACGCAAGATCCAGCAAGGCACAGCCCAAGAGGCCCGTATCGTCACCATTGACTCCGATACTGGCACCGTCGTTATCAATGCTGGATCTGACGCTGAACTCAGCGTAGGGACAAGATTCCGCATTGAGCGCTCCGGCTCACACATTGGAAACGCTGTCGTCGCCGCCACCCGTCCGAATGTCAGTGGCCTCCTCATGCAATCACTCTCAAATCCTGATGTCTCCGTAGAACCCGGAGACCTCGCCAAAGTTATTACTCTCAATTCTGACCCGACAAACTGATGTTAGTTCGTTCGACCACAAAATACGCTCGGATTTCTCCGAAAAAAGCTCGCCACGTTGCTCGTGAAATTCAGGGACTTTCCGTCTCTGATGCCATCGACACCTTGACCTACACTCCTAAAAAATCTGCTCACCTCATCGGTAAGACGCTTAAGAGCGCCGTAGCCAATGCGGAGAACAACCATGAACTTTCTGCTGACGAACTCATCGTCAAGGAAGCCACCGTAGGTGAAGGCCCCACACTTAAGCGTTTTAAGCCGCGTGCTCGGGGATCTGCAGGTGCCATCCGTAAGCGGACTAGCCATATTTTCATCACCCTCACCGACGAGTTTGAAGCGCCTGAAGAGAAGAAGCGCTCAGGGAAGCCTAAAAAGCGTGATAGTATCAAGTCACTCTTCGGCGCCGCTGCCACTTCTCCAAAGGGGGGGGAAGCCGCTGAGACTCAAGAAGCCGCTGACGATGCTCCAGAAGATCGCGGCCGCGTATTTGAGACCGCTCCAGATGACGTCGATGATCTCAAGGTGATCTCTGGTGTCGGGCCAGGAATTGAAGAAAAACTCAATGGCTTCGGCGTCTACACCTATGCTCAGATCGCTGAATGGGATGCCTCCAACGTTGCCACTTTTGATACACTTCTTTCCTTTAAAGGGCGGATTGACCGCGATAATTGGATCGAGCAAGCCAAGGAACTAGCTGCAAATAAGGGCTAAACCTCACCTCAAAACTTTTACAATTTAAGAATCATGGGACAAAAAGTTAATCCAATCGGCTTCCGCCTCGCCGTCAACAAAGACTGGCGCTCCAAGTGGTATGCTGAAGGCAAGGACTTCACCAACAAACTCCACGAAGACCTCAAAATCCGCAAGTATATCGGTGACCGTCTCCAAGGTGCTGCTCTTGCTAAAGTCGTGATTGAGCGCGCATGGAATAGCGTTCGAGTGACCCTCCATACCTCCCGTCCCGGCCTTGTGATCGGCCGTAAGGGATCTGAAATCGAGGCCATGACTAACGACATCTCTAAGATTGCGGGTGGTTCTCAGGTTAAGATCGACATCATCGAGATTCGCAAACCAGAACTTGATGCCCAGTGTGTCTGTGAAAATATTGTCATCCAGCTAGAACGCCGGATCGCCTTCCGTCGTGCCATGAAGCGCGCTGTCCAGACCGCCATGGAATTCGGAGCGAATGGCATCCGAGTTCGCTGCGGAGGTCGCCTTGGCGGTGCAGACATCGCCCGTGCAGAGTGGTATCGTGAAGGGAAGGTCCCTCTTCAGACCCTTCGTGTTCCCATCGACTACGGATTCGCAGAAGCCAAGACCGTTTATGGAATCATTGGCGTGAAATGCTGGATCAATAAGAACGAAGACGCCGATAAAGGTGGCCGTCCTCCAGGACATGATCGTCCTCGTCGTGGAGGTCGTGGTGGCCGTGGTGGAGATAATCGCGGAGGCGGTGGAGATCGCCGTGGAGGTGATAACCGCTCAGACAATAATCAGAATAAACCTGCCGAGGGTGGAAGTGCACCAGCACCAGCTAGCTCATAAGGCAGCCCCCAGCACCCCATTTTTAAAACTAATATTTAGGAGGAGAAAATTATGCCTTTGATGCCAAAAAGAACCAAGTTCCGGAAAGCCCACCGTGGTAACCGGGGTGGTAATGCTCAGCGGGGCACCGATGTAAGCTTCGGTGACTTCGGACTTCAAGCTCTCGGACGTGGATGGATGACCAACCGCCAGATCGAGGCTTGCCGTGTCTCTATTAACCGTTTTCTCAAGCGTAAAGGTAAGACTTGGATTCGCGTCTTTCCTCATAAGCCCATTACTCGCCGTCCACCTGAAACTCGTATGGGTAAGGGTAAAGGCTCTGTGGATACTTGGGTTGCCGTGATCCGTCCCGGCACCATGCTCTTCGAGGTTGGTGGCGTCCCTGAATCCCAAGCTCGTGAGGCCATGCGCCTCGCTTCCTACAAACTCGGATTCGAAACCCGCTTCGTAACTCGTACCGCTCTCTAATCCCTCTTAGGAAATCACAATTTCATTGAACTGTCCGTAAGGAACAAAGTCATGCCCAAAGTTAAATTCACCGAAATCTCCGAGCTCAGTATCGAAGAACTCTCCACTCGTCTCCGTGACTTGAAGGAAGAGGCTTTGAACCTCAGGCTCCAGCAGGCTACTGGCCAGCTAGAAAACACCGCCCGCCGTCGTGTTGTCCGCCGCGAAATCGCTCAGGTCATGACCGCCATTAATCAGCGCAAGTCCGCCTAAGGAATCCTGAAAGTAACTCAGTAAATAACCCATTTCTAAACAGATGTCAGAAAATCAGGAAGCCGCTCCCAAGAAAAAGGATTTCGTCCCGTCCGAAGGAAGCGCTAAGAACAAAAAAACCCGTGTTGGGATTGTCAAATCAACGAGCATGGAGAAGACCATCGTCGTTGAATACACCAACCGCGTGCCTCACCCTAAGTTCAAGAAAATCGTTAAGCAGTCGAAAAAATTCTACGCGCACGACGAGAAAGGCGAAGCCGCCGTGGGCGACAAAGTCCGCATCGAAGAAACGAATCCAGTGTCTAAACTTAAGCGCTGGAAGCTCGTCAAGGTTCTCACTCACTAAAATAAACTCTCTAACGATACCTATCTCGTCATGCTCCAAATGGAATCAAAAGTCGCCGTAGCCGACAATACTGGTGCGCGCCAAGCCAAGATGATCGGCGTCATCGGCAAGCGGACTAAATCCGCCCGTGTCGGTGATATTATCACCGCTCACATTCGCGAGTCTATTCCCACTGCCTCTGTGAAAAAGGGTTCCGTGGTAAAGGCTGTCGTCGTTCGCACTGCTTACCCCGTCCGCCGTGCCGATGGTTCAGTTCTTCGCTTCGATGAAAACGCCATCGTTATCATCGACAAGGACAACAACCCTAAAGGATCTCGTATCTTTGGACCTGTTGCTCGTGAACTTCGTGAAAAAAACTTCATGAAAATTGTCTCCCTCGCTCCTGAGGTGCTCTAAAAACTAATTCTTACGGATCATGAAAACCAAAACCCACGTGAAGCCAGGTGACGAAGTCGTCGTCATCTCTGGAAACTACAAAGGTGAAAAGGGCGCCGTCATCTCAGTCAATGCTGCTAAAGAGCAGGTCATCGTCGAGGGTGTCCGCAAAATGAAAAAAGGCATCCGCCGTTCTGAAGAGAACCCTGATGGGGGAATCGAGGAAGTTGATGGCCCAATTCACATCTCCAATGTAAAAAAAGTCTAGCCCGTAGCTCCTGACTGTGTCAGGAACTCGGCCCGCTCCAACCACTCGAATCAATCGGAAAGGGGAGCACTCCGCGCGCTTAAGCACAACTCATCACGCTGACCCGCCACAAATACAATGAAACCAACACTCCAGCGCCTCTACGAGGATAAGCTTGTAAAAGCTCTCCAAGAAGAACTCGGCCTAAAAAATGTCAATGAGGTGCCTCGCCTCGAGAAAATCTCAGTCAACTCCCACGTCGGACATTACGCAAATGAGCGTAAGGCCGCTGTCGAAGATGCAGTTGATGAGATTTCAAAAATCACCGGTCAGAAGCCTTCCGTGGTCTTCGCTAAAAAGTCCGTTGCGAATTTTAAAGTCCGTGAGGGCGAAGCAGTAGGCGCCCGCGTCACCCTCCGTGGTGAGCGTATGTGGGAATTCCTAGAACGCTTCATCGCGATCACCTGCCCGAACATCCGTGACTTCCGTGGACTGCCTTTTAAGTCCTTTGATGGCCGCGGTAACTACGCAGTTGGTTTCCCGGATCAGTCCATTTTCCCTGAAATCGAGCTTGATCAGATCAAGCGTCAAATTGGTTTCGATTTCATCTTCGTCACCTCCGCTAAAGAAGACGCCCACGCTAAGGCGATGCTTAAAGCCCTCGGTATGCCCTTCCGCGATAATCGTAAGGAGGAAGACGCCGCTTAAACTCACGACCTGGAACATAATTATACCATGGCAACTCTCACTGACCCCATCGCTGACTTTCTCATTCGCTTGAAGAATGCCTCCCGCGCTGGTAATGACTCATTTCGCGCTCCGCATTCTAAAATGAAGGCTGAGATCTCCCGTATCCTCAAAGAGGAAGGCTACATCTGGAACTACGAGGTCGACACCTCTGGGAAGTTTCCTGAGCTCGTCGTAAAGACGAAGTATGTCGACGGTGTTCCGGCTCTTACTGATCTTAAACGGATCTCTAAGTGTGGCCGCCGCAAGTATTCAGGCTCTCAAGAAATACCCCGCGTATTAAACGGCATGGGCATTTCCATCCTTTCGACCTCGAAGGGACTTATGACTGGGCACGCAGCTAAGAAAGAAAAAGTAGGCGGAGAAATTCTCGCCTTCATCTGGTAAACCAATTCACCTACAAGAAACAGAACCATGTCAAGAGTAGGACTTAAGCCTATCCCCGCCGTTGATAAAGTCACCGTTCAGGTTGATGGAAATCAAGTTAAGGTAGAGGGCCCTAAGGGTAAACTTTCATTAGAACTTCCAGAGGGTATCACCGTCGAGGTGAGTGACTCTGAAGTGACTATCGTCCGTGCCTCTGAGCTACGCCACCTGCGTGCTCTACACGGAACCTTCCGCAGTCTCATCCAGAACCTCATCGTTGGGGTGAGTGAAGGGTTTGTGAAGGAATTAGAGATTCAAGGAGTCGGTTTCCGCTCCGCTGTCAAGGGTAAGAACCTTGACCTGAGCCTAGGGAAGTCACACCCCATTCTCCACCCCATCCCTGATGGTCTTACCGTCACTGTGACGGATAACACCAAAATTAAGGTTGAGGGAATTGATAAGCAACTCGTCGGTCAATTTTCTGCCGAAGTGCGTAACTACTATCCACCTGAACCCTATAAAGGGAAGGGAGTCCGCTACGTTGGCGAATACGTCCGCCGTAAAGCCGGTAAGTCCGTTAAGTAAATCCTGACGAAAACCCAGAACTTCATATTTAAAATGAGCACTCTTAATCGAAAGGAACTTCGCCGTAAGGTTCACCGCCGTATCCGGAAGAAAATATCCGGCACTGCTGAGCGTCCACGCCTCGCCGTCCATTTCTCTAATAAAAACGTTTACGCCCAAGTCATTGACGATATCGCTGGGAAGACCTTATGCGCTGCATCCACACTTGATTCATCTATCGAGAAAACTGGAGCGAGTAAGGAAACTGCTGAAGCGGTCGGTAAACTTGTCGCCCAGCGTGCCGCTGATGCCAAAATCGAGGCTGTCGTCTTCGATCGTGGTGGCTTCTTCTTCACAGGTAAGGTCAAAGCCCTCGCCGATGCCGCCCGCGATGGTGGCCTTAAATTCTAATCCTTGCTCCGAACTAAAATGGCAAATAACGAAGACTCAAAGCCTGCTGAAACTCCAGCAGCAAAGCCTGCGGAAGCAAAAGCCGCTGAAGCAGCCCCAGCAGGTGTCACAAAACCTGCTGACTCAAATTCGAATTCTAATAACCGCGGTGGTGATAATCGTGGCGGTGGGGGTCAAAATCGCGGAGGCGGTGGTGGTAACCAACGTGGTGGCTTTGGTGGCCGACAGCGTGAAGCTGCCCCTACAGATTCCGAGGGAAACGAGTTGACCGAAAAGGTCGTGTTCATCAATCGCTGTTCTAAGGTGGTTAAGGGTGGACGCCGCTTCAGTTTCTCTGCTCTCGTCGTTTCTGGTAATGAGAAGGGATCAGTCGGAGTAGGATTTGGTAAAGCGAATGAGGTTGCAGAATGCATCAAGAAGGCCTCAGGGATCGCCAATAAGAGCCTAGAAAAAGTCAAATTGAATGGGCCTACGATCCCACACGAGGTTTATGCCGAGTATGGTGGTGGCAAGGTCCTCCTCAAGCCAGCCTCCCCTGGAACTGGGGTAATCGCCGGTGGTGGAGTGCGTGCCGTTTGTGAAGCAGTCGGCATCCATGACATCCTTGCTAAGTCAATCGGGTCTAATAACCACGCGAACGTCGTGAAGGCTACGATTAAAGCCCTCACCATGCTCCGTAATAAGGAGGAGGTGTTCTCACTCCGTGGACTCAAGAAAGAGAAATCCGTTTAAGGGTTCTCTACTCATCCCGAACCATATTTCAAAACAATGAATCTTCATAATCTTAAGCCTAATCCAGGAGCTAAGCACCGTAAAAAACGTCTCGGTTGCGGAGAAAGCTCTGGTCTTGGTAAGACCTCCGGCCGGGGTCATAAGGGGCAAAAATCCCGCTCTGGTGGTGGTGTGCGCCCTGGCTTCGAGGGTGGTCAAATGCCTCTCGCTCGTCGTCTTCCTAAGCGTGGTTTTTCCAATCTTCAATTCCGTGATACGATCGCCATCGTCAATGTTTCTCAGCTGGAACAGTATTTTGAGGCTGGTGCTGAGGTGAACGAGGAAAGCCTCCGTCAGGTCAAGCTGGTCAAAGGCCAGTGCGACAAGATCAAGGTCCTGGGGCAGGGAGAAATCACAAAGTCCCTTAAAGTTACCGTGTGTCAAGCCAGTGCTTCTGCTAAGGGAAAGATCGAGAAAGCTGGTGGCTCCCTAGAGCTTAAGGCCTGCTCGGCATCTGCTCCTACTGAGGTGAAAACTGAGACTTCGGCCAAGAAGGAAACAGCTGTGACCGACTCTGGAACTACCGCAGCCACGTCTAATCGAGGTCGTGTCTTCGAGTCAGCTCCTGACCAGGTGGATGACCTTAAGGTGATCTCAGGTGTCGGACCTGGCATTGAAGAAAAGTTAAACGGCTTCGGTGTCTACACTTATGCACAGATTGCCGAGTGGGATGCCTCTAATGTTGCCACTTTTGATGAGCTCCTCTCGTTCAAAGGTCGCATTGATCGCGATAACTGGATCGAGCAGGCTAAGGAACTTGCCGCTAAAGGCTAGGACTATACGGAGCTTTTACCCCCCCGAGCACTAAGCTTCTTCCTCACTCTGGTGCAGAATATATCTCACGCAATTTCCACGTTGAGTCCGGTCCGCCGGGCTACAGCGTTTTTTGCGTTTTTGGGCTTCCTCACTCTCGCTTCTTGCGGAGAGCAGAAGAAAACCCATCTTAAACTTCTCGATGAGCAGGCTTCAGTTATCAATGAGCTTCACGATGTCATCTTAGACACTTCTCTAGAAGCCCACCAAGCTGCAGACACACTTGCTGGGCTTATTGAGCAGTTCAAGAATCTCAAACGGGAGGCCTCCGAGCTCAAAGCGCCCTCCGAAAAGGAACTCGCCGCCCTTGTAAACCATCAGTCATTCTCTCAGGCTAACGATAAACTCATGAACCTTCTCCACCGCCTTGATTCAAACGCACCAGAGACGGCGCAACTTATTTCTCTGATTCAAGGCCTGCACGACCCTATCCCGATGAGTGGGGAAGGTTTTTCTCAATAACTTCAGACCATAAATCACTATGATTTCCGCATTTACCAACACTTGGAAGATCCCCGAATTGCGCGATCGCATTCTCTTCACCATGGCTATGATCGTGATCGTTCGTCTTGGTGTTCACTTACCTATTCCAGGAGTGAACATGGACGTGATCCGTGAATATCTCGACATTCTTAAAAAAGATAACGAGGAGGGGACCGGAGGAGGAGTGGGAGCGATCTTGAACGTGTTTTCTGGTGGTGGACTCACCAGCATGGGACTCTTTGCGCTAGGGATCATGCCTTATATTTCTGCCTCGATTATGATGCAGCTTCTTAGTGCGGTGGTTCCTAAGCTGGCCCGCCTGAAGAAAGAGGATGGGGGACAGCAGAAGATTAATCAGTGGACCCGCTTCGTGACGATCGCGATCGCGGCGGTTCAGGGCTTTTTCCTAGCGAAGTCATTAGAGAATCCTGAGAGTAATCCGCTTCTGACTGGTATTGGCCGTGCGATTGCGAATACGGGGCAGGACTTAGTCCCCGCCTTCGCTTCTGGAGGTGGAGCAGGTTTCGTCGCCCAGACAGTTTTAATTATCATTGCGGGCACTTTATTCCTGATGTGGATCGGTGATCAGATTACCGAGCGGGGGATTGGTAATGGAGTTTCGCTCATTATCTCGGTGAACATTATCTCAGCCCTTCCAGGGGTGATCGTGCAGATTTGGGATAACTTCGTGGTGGAGCGTTCTAGCCCTTTTAGTCCTCTTTTAATCGTCTTCATGGTGGTGCTTTTCCTCTTTGTGATCGCGGCTGTGATTGCGGTGACGCAGGGTCAGCGTAGAATCGCCGTGCAGTATGCTCGCAGGGTGGCGGGGCGCCGTGAGATGTCCGGTGGCACTCAGTATCTTCCACTTAAGGTGAACTATGCAGGGGTGATGCCCGTGATTTTCGCGACTGCGATTCTCCAGTTACCGACTCAACTTCTAGGGCAGATGATGCCGACGAGTAAGTGGGTGGGAACGATGAGTGAGATCCTCTCTGCGAATGGTCCTTGGTTCTATCTAATTTCTGGATTCATGATCTTCTTTTTCAGCTTTTTCTGGGTGGCGACGATGTTCCAGCCTTCAGAAGTCGCAGAAAATTTGAAGCGTGGAGGGGGGTATATCCCGGGTGTTCGCCCAGGGAAGCCCACTTCTGATTTCTTAGATTACACCATGACCCGCCTGACTTTTGCTGGGGCACTCTTCCTGACTTTAATTTTTATGATGCCTTTCTTCATCGGTATCATGCTCGGTCTAGGAGCCAATAATCTGGTCACCTCGTTCTTCGGGGGGACGAGTCTCCTGATTTTAGTGGGAGTTCTCCTCGATATGATGCGCCAAATTGAGACTCATCTCCTGCAAAGACAGTATGATGGGTTCCTGAGAAAGGGGAAAATCAAGGGCCGTCAGCAGCGCCAGATTTCTGGAGCGCAGGCTTCTAGTGCCTCGATCGTCTATCTCTGGGTGACTTTGGCTGTGATTGTTCTTGTCGCGGTAGTGGCGATTATTAGCCAGTAGGCGAGGGCATGGCTGCACATATCGTTTTCCTCGGACCACCAGCTTCGGGGAAGGGGACGCAGGGGCGCCGGTTGGCAGAAGAGAGGGGCTTATCTTATCTCTCCACGGGAGCTTTATTACGATCCGCCTTACGTGATCAGTCTCCACTGGGCGAGCAGGCCCGGCCATACTTGGATCGCGGGGAGTTCGTCCCCGATGAGATTATGGTGCCGATGGTTTTAGAGTGGACTAACTCGCAAGCACATGGGTGTTTACTGGATGGCTTCCCACGCACTGTGGAGCAGGCTAAGGCTCTTGATGAGACTCTAGGTGAGGAGGTTCGGGCGATTGTCCTTCATGTCCCGGATGACGAGCTTCGCCGCCGAGTGAGCTGCCGCTTAGAGTGTGAAAACTGTCATCGTGTGGCAACTGAGGGGGAGGGTGAGAACTGTCCCCGATGTGCTGGTCTCCTCACAGCACGTGCAGATGATGTGGCAGAAAACTTCGAAAAACGTCTGCTGGCCTTCCGAAAGTTGGTTATCCCTACGATCACTTATTACTGTGACCAAGGACGGGCACGAATCGTGAACGGCATGGGTTCCCCGGAAGAGGTTTACGAGAGAGTGCAGGGCTAACTCAGCAGCGGTAAAGTTATCTTGATTTTCCGCGCTGCCAGCTTTCGACCCGGCCTCCTTCAAATTTCACCCATGCGGTGCGGAAGGGGACATAGCTCACACTGGTGCCGAAACTCCCGAAAGAGCCGAAACCACCTCTGTGGCCGAATCCTCGGCGCCCAAATCGCCCATGCCCGAAGCGTCTAAAGCCATGGCCGTAGCCGAATCCACCTCCAAATGATTGACGATAGACTGGTGCGAGCCCGGTGTAGGACCACTTTTCAAAGGATCTCCCTTTAAGTTGTCCTTCAGTCTTAGTGCCTGGTTCTCCCCAAGCAAGGAGGACAGCTTCTCGACTCATTCCTTCCTCGATTCGCCCATTTTCTACGAGTTCTTGATGGCGAGCGCTGAGTTTGTTATAAGCTTCAGCATTTTTTTCAATTCGTTTGGCGGGGGTTCTACTGGAGGAGCAGCTCACCGCAAAGACGGCGAGGAGGGGGAGAAGAAGAAGCTTTTTCATGTCGTTACAATAGGTGCAGTAGTGAGACTCTGCAACCGCTTATCAAATTCAGAGATTTGAGGAGGAAAATTTAAAATTACCGTTGAGGGAATACGATTAGATAGGATGATCAGGGTATGGACATTGAAATTGAGTACTGCGAGC
This sequence comes from uncultured Verrucomicrobiales bacterium, assembly GCA_937928425.1. GTDB lineage: Bacteria > Verrucomicrobiota > Verrucomicrobiia > Verrucomicrobiales > Akkermansiaceae > SW10. The sequence goes on along the minus strand of CALFVL010000134.1, from coordinate 5,559 downwards.
AGTGAAATTACCGCCCTGAGGCTGACCGGGTGTCAGTTGAGATAGAGCAACTTACGGGCCAAGAGGTGACTTTAGTTTGTGGTGGCGGTGGGATCTTTGAGGTGCGGAAAGACGGGGACGTGATCTGGAAAAAAGAGTACAGCGGCCACTTCCCAAAGCCTGGGGAGTTAGGGGCTTTATTTTAGCAGAAAGAGAGGCTCTGGGGAGGACTACTTAGTGTCTCCAGCTTTAGGCTGCTGAGGGAGAGGGGTGTGGGCTTTTTTGATGATTTTTAACATATCTTCCACAATCTCGGGTTTTTGCTGTGCGAGGTTATTCTTTTCGTAAGGGTCTTCCTCGAGATTGTAAATTTCGAGCGGAGACATGGTGGATTTTTTCCCTTTGCGAGCTTTTTGAAACTCGCGATAGGCCTTCCACTTCCCTTTACGGACTGCTTGCGAGAAGATGTACTGATTGGTTCCTAAGCAAAATTCGAAGTAGAGAAAGGGGTGTTTCTTTTGCGAGGAGGAAAGCCCACTGAGGGTAGGGAGGAGGGAGATGCCATCATTTTGCTCAGGGATAGGCTGTTTAGTGAGATCACACATGGTGGGCAGGATGTCCCAGAAGGCGCTGATGTGATCACTGGTAGTTCCAGGGCTGATGGTGGATGGCCAGCGGGCGAGCATGGGGGTGCGGATCCCACCTTCGTGCATGTCACGCTTCATGCCACGGAGTGAGCCGGTGGAGTTCCAGAAGTCTGGATCATGTCCGCCTTCTCGGTGAGCTCCGTTATCACTGGTGAAGATGACGAGGGTGTTATCATCAATATTGAGTTTTTTCAGGAGGGCGAGGATCTGGCCGATCTGGTTATCTAGGTTCTCCATCATAGCGGCGAAGCCAGCGATGGGGTTAATGACATCTTCGCAGGTTTCAGTTCCATCGCCACCGTGGACGAGGTATTCTCCGATCAGGTGGTCAAATTGCGGGAAGATTTTTCGCCATTTTTCGTGGAGGTGCTTGGGGGCGTGCATGGCGGCATGTGGGACTGCGGTGGGGATGTAACAGAAGAAGGGGCGCTGGTCCTTGGCGTGTCGTTCGATGAATTCCATGGACTGGTCCATGATGAGATCGTGGAGGTATTTCCCTTTTTCTAAGGGGATTTCTTTTCCGTTGTGGACGTAGGTGGTGGGATAATAGGTGTGAGCGATGCTTTGGCTTTTCCAGCCACAAAACTCATCGAAGCCGTGACTCAGGGGATTAGCAGCTCCTTCTTCATTCGTGTGACCTAAGCCCCATTTTCCAAAGGCTCCCGTAGCGTAGCCAGCAGCTTTAAAGATCTCAGGGAGTACGGTGAGTTCTGGCTCAAGAAGGGCGCCGGCTTTCTCAGAACGGTTGCCTCGGATGGCAACTTTCCCAGGATGCTGGCCTGTCATGAGGACGGCGCGTGATGGGCTGCAGACGGTGTTGCCAGAATAGTGAGCGGTGAAGGTGATGCCTTCGGTGCCGATGCGGTCGATATTAGGGGTTTTAAATTTTTTCTGACCGTGGTGGGAGAGGTCACCTATGCCCAGATCGTCAGCGAGGATGTAGATGACATTAGGCTGAGTCCCTGCAAGAAGGGTGGGAATGAAGAGGAGGAGAAGGGCGAGACTTTTCATGGACCCGAGTTTTTAGGATCGGGGGGGATACGTCCAGTCATTCTGCAATTTCTACGAATTTTTAGCCTAATTCAGAGTAGCTCCCGTCTCTGAAATAGAGGAGAGGACTTCTTGGAGAAGATGGGAGCTGAGCTGCTCTTGACCCGATTAGGGAGTTAGGGAGGCGCTCTCTGTAAAGAGTTCATTTACTTATGAAATTTGTCGTGGATTTTGGGAATCTACTGAGATAGGGTCGTCTTCTTAGGGCGGGTGGTTTTTTCGTAGGACCGAGGATTTAGTTCCCGCTTATCGTATTTATGATGAGAGGGATTACTTATTTTGTCTTTTCTACTTTAGCGGTCTCAGCAGCTGAGGTGAAGGTCTTGTTAATCAGTCCACCGGAGTTGAAGGAGGCTTGGTCTGAGTATGCTGAGATGCGTGGGGAACAAGGAACCTCGATGAAGGTGATTCCGACAGATGATATAGCGAAGCAGTATGCTCACGGAGATTTACAAAATAAGATCCGTCTTTGCGTGCAGGAACATATTACAAAAGAGGGTTTTCATACGGTGATTTTAGGAGGAGATAGTTCTCCAGAAGGGGGCCTCATTCCTGATCGTGATACTTATCACCTGAATATGTGGGGGAATGACACTGATATTCCCACCGATATTTATTACTTGAGTGCTACGAGTTGGGATCTGGATGGTGATGGGATTTATGGTGAATTTGAGGATGATCGTGGGGCGATTTCTTACCCGGATGGTTCTTTGTCGATCGGGAGAATTCCAGTGAGAACCGCGGATGATGTGCAAGCCTACGCCGAGAAGGTGAAGGCCTATTTAGAAGGGGAGACCATAAGTGAATTAGCGATGGCTTGTGAGGTGAGAGGGGCTTATGCTAAGGTTTTGAGAAGCGGGAGAGAGCTTATTCCTAAGGCTTGGCCAGAGGGGAAGGTGTCCTTCTTTTTTAATGATTTTACGACTTGGGATGCCGAGGGGGAAGAGGGTGACTTTGACCTGAGTCCTGAGAATCTTAGAGTGAAGTTTTCTGAGGGTGTCATTGATAAATGGCATATTCATGGCCATGGCCTGATCGATCGCTGGATTCTGGAGAAAGGGGAGTTTTTTAGCTATGAGGATGTGGCTGAACTGCGTAACGAACGCCCTCTTGTGCTGACTACGGTGTCTTGCTTTACGGGGCATTTTGATGCTGAAGAGGATCCTAGTATCACGGAGGCGATGTTACGCCAGCCTGGAGGGGGCGCTGTGTTAATTATCGCGCCTGCTCGGGAGGGGAAGCCGCATTTTCATCGCCCGGAGAAAGACTTCCGCTTGATGGTGGTGGAGGGGAAATTAGATGGTACGACGATGACGATGACTGCGTTCTGGACTGCTGCGCTAGGGGAGCAGAGGGCGAGGGCAGGGCATGCTCTAGCGCTGTCTAAAGCAGGGTTCGCGAAGGATTCTGAGAAGTCGGCGACTTATCATCAGGGGATTTGTGAGCTTAATTTACTGGGTGATCCGAGTTTACCGGTGAGGTAGGAGCTGGAGAGGTGTTTTTTGGGGGATCAAGGTAAAAAAAACCTCAGCCAGAGGTCTGGCTGAGGTGAGGTAGGGTGGTCTCAGAAGGGTCCTAAGCGTGGAGATCGAAGCGATCTAAATTCATGACTTTATCCCAGGCTGCGATGAAGTCTCGGATGAATGACTCATTAGAGTCTGAGCATGCGTAGACCTCGGCGAGTGACCGGAGTTGTGAGTTCGAGCCGAAGACGGTGTCTACGGCAGATCCGGTCCATTTCACCTCTCCTGAGGCGCGATCTTTCCCTTCGTAGAGATGTTCGCATTTCTCGGATTGGGACCACTCTATTCCGATATCGAGTAGGTTGATGAAGAAGTCATTACTCAAGGTTCCGGGCTTATCGGTGAAGACGCCGTAAGAAGTTCCGCCTGAGTTGGCCTCTAGTACCCGTAAGCCACCGAGTAATACGGTCATTTCCGGTGCGGTGAGGGTGAGGAGCTGGGCCTTATCTAGCAGGAGTTCTGCGGGAGTCCGGCGGGCTTTTTGCGGATTGATATAGTTGCGGAAGCCATCAGCGATGGGCTCTAAGACTGCGAAGGATTCCACATCAGTTTGTTCCTGAGTGGCATCGCTACGCCCTGGGGTGAAGGGGACTTTAAGGTCATGACCTCCGAGTTTGGCAGCCGCTTCAATTGCGGTGCATCCCCCTAGGATGATTAAATCAGCTAAAGAGACGGGCTTGGAAAACTCTCCTTGGATTTCAGTGAGCTTGCCGAGTACCTTCGCGAGTTCATCCGGTGAGTTGGCGGCCCAGTCCTTTTGTGGCGCTAGGCGAATTCGGGCTCCATTAGCTCCCCCGCGCTTATCACTGCCACGGAAGCTTGAGGCTGAGGCCCATGCGGTCCGCACGAGTTCGGCATGACTTAGGCCAGATTGAGCGATGCTTTGTTTTAAGGTCGCAATGTCATCCTCCTGGATCAGGTCATGTTCGACTGCTGGAGTCGGATCCTGCCAGATTTCGGGCTCCTTGGGAACGAGGGCACCGAGATAGCGAGCCGGTGGTCCCATGTCACGGTGAGTGAGTTTATACCAAGCCTTGGCGAAGGCCTTGGCAAACTCGTCTGGATTCTCGTGGAAGCGCTTTGAAATTTTAGCGTACTCAGGGTCCATGCGGAGGGCGATGTCTGAGGTGAACATCATCGGGGCATGCTTCTTGCTAGGATCATGAGCATCTGGAACTAAGTCGGCCGCTTCAGGGTCGGTAGGAATCCACTGGTAGGCTCCAGCGGGACTTTTACAGAGGTCCCAATCATACTTGAAGAGAGTCTCGAAGTAAGAGTTATCCCAAGTGATGGGGGTGGGCGTCCATGCTCCTTCGAGTCCACTACTAATCGTGTCACCCGCGTTTCCGGTCCCATAGTTATTTTTCCAACCCAGACCCTGTTCCTCTAGAGGCGCACCCTCTGGTTCGCGCTCGACATATTTGCTAGGATCTGCGGCGCCGTGAGCCTTGCCGAAGGTGTGACCGCCTGCGATGAGAGCTACGGTTTCTTCATCATTCATGGCCATACGGGCGAAGGTCTCTCGGATATCGCGTGCAGATTCTAAGGCGCTTGGGTTGCCATTTGGCCCTTCTGGATTCACGTAGATGAGGCCCATTTGGACGGCTCCAAGGGGGTCATCTAGTTCGCGGTCTCCCTTATATCTTTCATCGCCTAGCCACTGTGTCTCCGGCCCCCAGTAGATGTCTTCCTCTGGTTCCCAGATATCGGCGCGGCCTCCTCCGAATCCTACCGTCTCGAGGCCCATGGACTCTAAGGCACAGTTGCCAGTAAAGACCATAAGGTCTGCCCAGGATAGCTTACGCCCGTACTTCTGTTTTACAGGCCAAAGCAGCCTCCGAGCCTTATCTAGATTCACATTATCAGGCCAGCTATTAAGCGGGGCAAAGCGCATCGATCCAGAGCCCGCTCCGCCACGGCCATCTAGGGTCCGGTAAGTTCCAGCGCTGTGCCACGCCATCCGAATAAAGAATGGACCATAGTGGCCGTAATCTGCGGGCCACCAAGCTTGGGAGGTGGTCATCACCTTCTCAATATCGCTTTTAAGTTCTTCAAGATCTACTGTCTGGAACTCGGCAGCATAGTCAAAGTCCTCCCCCATCGGGTCGCAGAGATTGGAATTTTGGCTCAGGATTTTTAGGTTGAGTTGGTTCGGCCACCAGAGGTGATTTGCGGTGCTTGCTCCGGCATTCTGGGCACTTGTCGCGCCCATTACTGGACATTTACTGATCTCGTTTTCTGACATACTTTTTTGTCGTGTGTTAATTTATGGTTGTTCTCTAAAAAATTGAATTATGTGGCCTTTAGGCACCTTGGGCAGGTTCCCCAGTAGATGACTTCGGCTTCGTCGATCTCATAGC
>CALFVL010000133.1 GCA_937928425.1 uncultured Verrucomicrobiales bacterium | reverse complement strand
CCCAAAATCAGCTGGAAGATGGAACTTACTTCGATCATGAAAGTGACTTCCATAAGGTCTACGGAAGTGAGCAAGGCACTCTCCAAACTGACCTTGAAATCGTGGCCGCAGTCTTGGGCCATGTCCGTATCTTGATCAAAGATCTCGCCACTCTCCCCCTTGCTGATAACCAAAATTTCACCCGTCTCCTCACCGGAAATAATAAGCAGAAATTCGCTTGGATTCACCCCCAGCACCCCGCCATCTCTCCTCAGGGAGAGTTAATGGACCGTCTGGGAAGTCCGCTATTTTTTCACCGCGTCTCAGCCCTTAGGACAGAAGTCCGCTCAGCGGGCGAAGACCGCCAGATGTGGACCGAGGATGATGTCACCGTCTCTTCATCCAACCTAGGTGCTGGCCTTAGCGAGGAGGAGTAAGGTTTCAGCACTTTATGATGGCACTTCTTATTCGAGAAGCCGAAGCTTCCTGACAAGTGAAGATCACTCCCAGCCTTTTACTTTGTTCCCTCTTTTTTCTGGTTTCGTGTAGTCAGTTTAAAAGGGGAGATTATCAGGACTTTCGTGCAGGGCAAAAGAGTTTCCTAACATCCGCAGGGAAGCTCGCTTATCAGGATGTCGGGGAGGGGTCGGCGATTATTCTCCTCCATGGAGTGCCCACTTCTTCATGGATGTATCGCAAGGTGATTGCAGGACTCTCGCAGCGGCACCGCGTCATCCCCGTAGATCTCATCGGCTATGGCGCGAGCGCAAAACCTAAAAAAGGGGGCGGAGTCTATGAAGCTGCCGAGCAAGCACGGCGAGTGCGGAGCCTCGCCAAGTCACTCGGGCTAAAAAAATACTCCCTCATGTTTCATGATATGGGCGGGCTGGTGGCCTGGGAGATGCTCCGGCAAGATCGTGAGGCTGTCTCGAACTTGATAGTCCTTAATACTATAATCAGGGAAGAAGGATTTAACCCCCCGGACTTTAAACCCGGTATGATGACCCGTGCATTGAGTCAGGCCATGACCAGTCCACTCAGTAATGAGGCCGTGCTGGGAGTGGCATTTAAGAGCCTCGGGCTGGTTTCTGAACACGGTCTGAGTGCCTCTGAGTGTTATGGCTATGTCAAACCCCTGCGTGAGGGAAATGGCGATGCTCTGTACGAATTTTATACGAGTTTAACTCCGGATCTTTATGCTCGGCTTGAAAGTAACCGGTCCGTCTTTCAGAAATTTAAAGGCCGCACCCTCGTCCTCTGGGGAACTCAAGATAAGATCCTGACTGAAAAGCAGATTCCTTTTCTTAAAGAACAGCTCCGTGTTAAAGATGAAGACATTCACCTGTATCCTGAGAATGCCCACTTCCTAGCCGAGGAGATTCCAAGGGAGCTAGTGCAGCGAGTGACGGACTTCTTAGGTCAGTGATTATCAAGATAGTTAGAGTGATGATGATGGGGGTCCATGATTTAAAGAGGCTGTTCTTTGGAGGCTTGTGTTTGTCCTTCTCGTCCTGTGAGGAGTCGCAGAATTTGGGGAGAGAAGTGAAGCATTTAGAAGTAGAGGTGGCTGAGTTAGAATTAAAGGTCGAGGAGCTTGACGCGGGCTTTCAGGAAGTGATGGCTGCGCTCTTTAAACTGGGTGCAGAGGTTGAGGATTTTAGAAGTGAGAACTGGCAGGTGAATGTGCCTGATGTGGAGTTTTGCTTTGAGGAACTAAAGCGGGTGGCCTCAGAGGTAGAGAAGAAATTTTAAGCCTAAGCCCATTCAGAAACTGAAAGGGAGCGGAGGAGGTGCAGGGCAATCAAGCGAGGGAGAGAAATTCGGGTAGAACCCTGCCCTAGCGAGCTTCAGCCTAATATTTAAGATTTTTTTTGTTCGGCTCATTACAGGAGCTTAGCAGGGACTGATACGATACTCCCGACGTTCTTAGGCTTTCATAAACCCAAGATCCCGTGTTGCCTTAGAGGGCCTTACTGGATAGTGCGTAATCCCTAGCTTGATTACCCTGCTAGCTGAGACGCTCCTTGAGTGTCTTTGGATCGCCTTTCTGAGGGACCACAGCCACGACTTCCCAAAGTTCTTCTCCGATTGGGTGATAGATGATCGAGTTCGGGAAACGGTTGATAATTTTGCGCCGGTAATCGCCTTCAAACTGGCTCCAAAGCTCGGGCCATTCGGTGATTTCACGCTCGGCTTGCTCAAATTCCTGATAAAAGTCTGCGGCAAGACCTTCTTCCCGCTTGTGGCAAAAAGTGACTGCTTCGAGGAGGTCTTCGCGAGCTTCGGGGAGATAAACTAGACCCATCAGGAAGAGAGGATTTTTTGAATGTCACGGTGGACTTCTTCGCTGGAGACGTGCTGGGTTTCACCAGCTTCACGGCGTGCTACGCGCTCGGCGATTTCTTTTCGCCATGCAGCTGAGAGGCCAGGGTCTTTAGGGAAGCTCTTCAAGATTTTAGACACGATCCATGAGCGCTCGCTCTCTGGTAATTCAAGAGCGTCGGTGACGACTTCGGCGGGTGTTATCATGAGTGGAAAGTATCACCATTCGGGGCCATCTTCAATCTCGATCACTGCGGCGGGATGTTAGGGCGATCAAGCGAGGGAGAGGAATTCGGGTAGAACCCTGTCGTAGCGAGCTTCAGCCTAGTTTTAAGATTTTTTTTGTTCGGCTCATTACAGGAGCTTAGCAGGGACTGATACGATACTCCCGATGTTCTTAGGTTTCATAAACCCTGCATCCCTTGCTGCCTTAGAGGAGATGGTAAATCGTTTTCTTGAGCCATGAGAGGTGGTCGCTTAGCTTAGTAGGATGAAGTTACAGCTATTTGCGAGTCCAGTGAGTGAGGTGGAGTCGTCGACGCGCTTGGAGTCGCTGACGCTGGTTGGGGGGCCTAGAGAGCTTAGATTACTGGCGGGGTTTTTGGCCAAAGCGGCGGATGAGATTGAAGCCCATGGACCGCATGTGAGTCATCGGGAATTTTTAAATGAGGGAGAGGTGAGAGCCTATGAGGGCACCCTACCGGCGATTCATGTGAGCCAGTGTGTGTGAATCCTTCCGGTAAAAAATCACCTTTGTTAAAAAGAAGAAAGCTCAGTCTCTGGCTTAGTCACCGGATTTCAGGACTTTAATGAAGGCGTCTTGGGGGATGTTGACTTTGCCGATACATGAGGCGATGACCATCGTGCGATGCCAATCAAGTTCTCGGTATGGAAATTTTTCAAGGGGAATCGTGTGCCAGATCACCGATTTTCTCAGTGAGAATGGAGTCGGGTAAGGGGGGGCGATTAGGCGACTGGAAATGTGTAAACGGTCGTTTTCTGTTTAGGGTTCATGAGGTTTGATATTCCTCCGGTTAATTCGGCAGTGATTTCCACTGTGGATAAAGTCGGGTTTTTGCTTCTGCGCTTATTTGGTCCTTCTACATATTGAGTGACCGTGATGCGACGATCGTGATAGTCGAGTTTACTCCCGCTACTCAGCTGGGGAACAAAAAGAAAGGTTTGAAGGGTGTCATCTTGACTCAATTGGTTACGAATTTGTGTGACTCGTTGTTCCCAGTGCTTTCGGTCTTCTGGTTTGGTAAGAGGACCGTAATTAATAGTTAGGACTGGTTTCTGTTCGGGAAGGTCGATGGGCGTTATCAAGGTTTTGATTTGGAGTAGAAATTCTTTAAGGTAGTTCGTCTGCCACTCGGAAGCAAAGACGAAGCGGTCATTGATATAGATGTGACCTACTGGGTGTTTTTCTAAGAAAGCGAAATCTTCTGTAATCTGTCGATCGGCGTCACAAGCGTATTCTTTTATCGTGACTGCCTCGGGTTTTTCAAAATCCGAGGCAGGGAGTGGTTC
>CALFVL010000132.1 GCA_937928425.1 uncultured Verrucomicrobiales bacterium | reverse complement strand
CCATCCTTCTGCGGTGATGTCCATCATCTTCGCGGGGGCTCCGATTGTGAACTCGATCGTGGCTTTAAAGATGCACCCGCCAGAAGGGGGAATCTCAGGCATCCCTTGGCAGTTTTTTGCCGGGATTATCCTCGCCGCTCTCGGGGCCTACATGGTGGTAAAATTTAAGCCAGATCCCCCGAGGAAAAGTGCGCGAGTGAGTGACCTGCGCAGTGAGTGAATGAGTTCCCCTGTTTTTGGGAATTTTGGAAGATTGATTTGTGGAACAACATCTCAAGGAATACCGCAGCGTTTTAGGTCCTGTTGCGAGCTTACGCTCAGGCCGAGTCGCCCAGAATTTGAGAGTTACGACTTCTATTTTTTAGTCTACTCATTCAATACAGAGCATCCAGATTTTAGTAGTGCGTCAAATGTGTCATCAGCTTCTTGAGGATCACGAGTTATGTCATTTACAGATCCCTTTGGAACATAGATTACAAGGCCGGCCCTCGAACGGGTCAAGAGAACGCGATAGGTATTTATGCGGAATTCGCTCGCTGGTGGTTCTAATTTTTTAGTCCATTTTGGAGACCTCATTTTTCGTGGTAGCCAATCTGTATCTTTCCAGATCAAATCATGGCCCCAACAGACGCAACCATAGTCAATTTCCAGACCCTGGCAGACAAATTCGGTGAGGGGTTTCTCAAGTGAATTTGAAGATCTAAAATCCGTGGGAGCTTTTAAGAACCAGTGAGCGACGGCATCAAGTTCGTTTGAGCGTGGAGATGGAGGAATCCCATCAGCAATCAGCCTGACTGCCTGTGAGCTTGAGAACAGTCCTGCTCGCTGGCCGCCCCTAATCCTTCCACGCAACCATCGCTTGGCCGCACTCAAATCTCGTGTGACCAAAGCTGGCGGGAAATCCATTTTCAAGGAAGTCGCTTTAGCCGCTTGGAGATCCCCTTTTAGGAGGTAACTCACCCAATCTCCATGAATAGCATTTCTATATGCTCGTAAATTACTCTTAAGATGAAGTTCATCAGCAATTTCAAAATTCAGATCATGTTCTGAGATTTTGCTTAGAAGCCCAGGAAGATCGACTGTGCCATTCAGGCATTGTCGAGAGGTGATAACATTCCAATCGTTTACATCAGCTTTAAGTGCCTTTCCCCATAAGGGTAGTCCTTCCTCTCCACGGTTGATTTCTTGTCCCGGCCCAACTAAGCATACGAGCACAGCCCATGGAAGGCGCCCCATGATTTCTAAAAATAGCTCAGGTTCCGATGCCTCTCGGCCAAGCAGTTTTTCTCCAATTTCCGCATTCCAAGCTCTTTGAGCTTCATCATAAATAATGACATGCTCTGGAGGGCTGTCGTCCTTATGTTCTCGCAGGAATCCCAAAAGATTTTGGAGTCCTTGGATAGCAATTTGCTTAGCAGATTTTTTTGTTATATTTTGGCGTCTTGCTGCATCCTCCGCGATAGCTTCTTGGAGGACTTTCACAAGTGGGGGGTTCCCACTGAGTAGAGCTGCAGGTTCTCCTCGACTTTCCTCCTTTGACAAGGCGAATGCTAAGTTTAAACCCAAAAGCGTTTTACCTGAACCGGGTTCACCCGTGACAAAACAGATAACCTTCTTTTTATTTTTCTTTGTTTCTCGAGTAATTTGCGTGAGACATTGAGAGGTGCGTTCTAAGTCATCTGCATTTGAGTCAGATCGCCCAATTTCCCTCACACTATGTCCGGAAAAGAGTTCTTGAGCCGCGTGAATTATATTTGGGGTAGGGTTATAAGAAGATTTGTCATATGAAAGGTGATCGTCGTTTTCTCCCAATGCATTTTCGGCGACCAATTTAAGACATCTGTGTAGATTTTCAGCATTGGTTAAAGCACATTGAGTCACTAAATCGACGGCCTCTTCTATCGCTAGAGAGTTAGCATTTTTTGCATTTTCTGAACAAAGAATTGGAATGATTTTTTTTCCAAAACTACCCGAGTGAAAATCACGTAAACAGAGAGCATAGTCTACTGTTTGCGAAACGTCCGAAGAATTGACTCGATTAGTTCCAATTTTAAATTCAACACATGCAATACTCTCACCAATTTTCAGAACCGTATCTATCCGCCGAGTTAATCGTTGCAGTGGCATTTCTATAAAAATTTGCCACCTTGTGGTATCGTTCTGAGCAGATAGGGCTTCTTTGAGAATCTCTATCTGCTTCTTCCAAGCTTTTATTTGTTCGCGCTCATCTCCTTGGTGAATCATACCAATCCGAGTGCTCAATTTTCCAAGAATAGATTCTGAATCAGCATCCAAGAAATCAACAACTTCACCTGCGTAGAATGATTTACTTTCGACTCTCATTTTGATGGGAAATCGAACAGTTCCTTGACCTCTATCTCTAAAGCTTTAGCGATACGTTCAAGGCCATCGATTGAAGGGCCGTTGATTCCTCTCTCAACAAAGCTTATAAATTCCACAGAATAGTCAGTTGCCTCAGCGAGTTCTTCCTGTGTGAAGTTTTTCTCTCGACGAATGGCTGAAATCCGACAGCCTAATGATTTCTTGAGCACGTAGCCAGACTACGTTCATTCTTGGGGACTGAAAACGCAGTCAGATTACGTCTTTTTGAAAATTTAGATGCTTAACATGAGCGACCACTATGCTTGATTTATTTTTAATAAAAAAGCGCCCGGTGCTTTTGGCAGGGGGCGCTTTGAAAGGTTTGGTGTTATCGTCGCTGTTAAGCGCTCATGGCTTCGACAGGTGGGGTGAAGGTGGTGAGTGGGATGCCTTGGACGGCGGTTTTGTATTCTTCGATGGTGGGGGTGCGGCCGAGGATGGCGGAGAGGACGACGACGGGGGTGGAGGAGAGGAGGGATTCTCCTTTTTTACGGTCTGAGTCTTCGACGACGCGGCCTTGGAAGAGGCGGGTGGAGGTGGCCATGACGGTGTCTCCTTTTTCGGCTTTTTCTTGGTTCCCCATGCAGAGGTTACAGCCGGGGCGTTCGAGGTACATCATGTTGTCATACTCGGTGCGGGCGTGATTTTTAGGGGCGTTGTCATCGAACTCGAAGCCGGAGTATTTTTGGAGGATGTCCCAGTCTCCTTCTGCTTTGAGTTCATCAATGATGTTGTAGGTGGGGGCGGTGACGACGAGAGGGGCTTGGAATTTGACTTCGCCTTGAGCTTCTTCGAGGTTTTTGAGCATTTTGGAGACGATCTTGAGGTCGCCTTTATGGACCATGCAGGAGCCGACGAAGCCGAGGTCGATTTCTTTACTGCCTTCGTAGTAGGAGAGTTCCCGGATGACGTCATGGGTGTAGCGTTTGGAGACATCGTCGTTATGGACATCAGGGTCGGCGATCATGGGCTGGTCGATGAGGTCGAGGTCTACGACCATTTCGGCGTGGTAGTTGGCATTGGCATCTGGTGCGAGGGGTGGGTTTTCTCCGGCCTGGATGCCGGCGATGCGTTGGTCTGCGATGTCGATGAGGCCTTGGAGGACGCTTTTTTTGTTGTCCATGCCTTTGTCGATCATGATTTGGATGCGGGATTTGGCGATTTCGAGCGATTCGATGAGGGTGTCTGGCTGGGAGATGCAGATGGAGGCTTTTGCCTTCATTTCGGCGGTCCAGTCGGTGAAGGTGAAGGCTTGGTCAGCGAGGAGGGAGCCGAGGTGGACCTCGATGATGCGGCCTTGGAAGACGTTATCACCGCTGAATTTGTCGAGCATTTGGCTCTGGGTGGCGTGGACGACGTCACGGAAGTCCATGTGTTCCTTGAGGGTGCCTTTAAAGGTGACTTTGACGGATTCTGGGATGGGCATGGAGGCTTCTCCGGTGGCGAGGGCGAGGGCGACGGTGCCGGAGTCTGCTCCGAAGGCGACGCCTTTTGACATGCGGGTGTGGGAGTCTCCGCCGATGATGATGGCGCGGTCATCTACGGTGAGGTCGTTTAGGACTTTATGGATGACGTCGGTCATGGGGTGGTATTGGTCCTCAGGGTCGCGCCCGGTGATGAGGCCGAAGTCGCTCATGAAGCGCATGAGTTTAGGGGTGTTTTCTTGGGCTTTTTTATCCCAGACGGAGGCGGTGTGGCAGCCGGATTGGTAGGCGCCATCGACGATGGGTGAGATGGTGGTGGCGGCCATGGCCTCGAGTTCCTGCATGGTCATGAGGCCGGTGGTGTCTTGGGAGCCGACGATGTTTACTTCGACACGGAGGTCTGAGCCGGCGTGGAGGGTTTTACCGGGGGTGGTGCCGAGGGCGTTTTTGTTAAAGATTTTTTCAACTGCGGTGAGGCCTTGGCCTGGGTGTGAGATTTCACGCGAGGGGGCGAAGACGGTGGGGGCGTCAATGCCGAGGGTCTGGGCGGCGAAGGTTTGAAGTTTTTTTCCGAAGACGATGGCGTAGGAGCCGCCGGCTTTCATGAATTCTACTTTTTGGGGGGTGAAGGCTTTTGAGATGTCTTTTAGGACGGTGTCGCCTTGGGAGAGGGTTTTTTCTTTGGTGTTGATGGTGAGGAGGGTGCCGGTGTCTACGCTGTAGGCTTGTTCGAGGATGGGTTCTCCGTCTTGGTCGGTGGCGGTGCTGCCATCGCTATTTTTTTTCTTCACCCAGTTTTGGAGGTCTAGGCCGATGCCGCCGGTGACGTCTACGGTGGTGAGGAAGATGGGTGAGATGCCATTCGTGCCGGCGACGATGGGGGCGAAGTTGACGAAGGGGACGTATGGGCTGGCGGGTTTCCCAGTCCAGAGGGCGACGTTATTTACGCCAGACATGCGGGAGGAGCCGACGCCCATGGTGCCTTTTTCGGCGATGAGCATGATGCTTTTTTCTGGGTGGAGTTTTTGGAGGGCTTGGATGCCTTGCTGGGCTTCTGGGGAGATGAAGCACTGGCCGTGGAGTTCACGGTCGGCGCGGGAGTGGGCCTGGTTCCCGGGGGAGAGGAGGTCGGTGGAGATGTCACCTTCTCCGGCGATGTAGGTGACGATTTCGATTTTTTCCGGGATGTCTGGGAGTTTGGTGAAGAATTCGGCCTGGGCGTAGCTTTGGAGGAGGTCGGTGGCGATGGGGTTGCCAGCTTGGTGGGCGGTGGCGAGCTGGTTCATGTCAGCATCGTAGAGGAAGACTTGGGTCTTTAGGATGTCTGCGGCGGAGGCGGCGATGTCTGGGCGGTCTCCGAGGGCGAGGTTTAGGAGGACTTCCATGGACTGCCCGCCTTTCATGTGTGAGAGGAGTTCAAAGGCGAAGGTGGGGGTGATCTCTGGGATGTTTTCTTGGCCGAGGATGATTTGTTGGAGGAAGTTGGCTTTTTGGACGGCGGCGGGGGTGGTGCCGGGGAGGGTGTTATAGATGAGGAAGTTTAGGGACTGTTCACGGTGGGGGTTTTTAGGGTCTTTGATCTGGGTGATGATTTCGCTGAGGAGTTGGCCGCTGTCGATGGGCTTGGGGTGGAGGTGGAGGGTTTTGCGTTCTTCGATCTCGGCGAGGTAGTCGGTGTAAAGGCTCATTTTTTTATTAGATTAGTGATGATTTATGGGTCTGTTCTACTGGGGAATGGGGTGAAGGTGAACTGTGAATTCGGGGAATTTTTCATCGGTTTATGAGGTGGCTGCCGGACAGGTGCGGGCTTGGATCTCGCTGATGGCCCATTTGGCATGTTCGGCGATGAGGGGGGATGGTCCTTGGGCGTGTTTTCGGAGTGAGGGGAGGTGTTCTGGGGTGCCGGTGTTGCCGAGGGCGATGCAGATGTTTCTGATGAAGCGCTCGTGTTTAATGCGTTTGATGGGGGATTTGGCAAAGAGGCGGCGGAAGTCTTCTTCGCTGAGGTTTAGGAAGTCGGTGAGGCTGTGGGTGAAGATTTCTGGGCGGGCGTGGAAGGAGGTTTCCCGGGAGATTTTAGCGAAGCGGTTCCAGGGGCAGGCGTCTAGGCAGTCATCACAGCCGTAGATGCGGTCGCCGATGGCGCGGCGGAATTCTAGGGGGATGGAGCCTTTATGCTCTATGGTGAGGTAGGAGATGCAGCGGGTGGCGTTCATTTCCCGTGGTCCGGTGATGGCTTTGGTGGGGCAGGCGCTGATGCAGGCGGTGCATTTGCCGCAGTGGTCTGGGGAGGGGGTGTCAGGGGTGAGTTCTAGGGTGGTGAGGAGCTCGGCGAGGAAGAACCAGGTGCCGAGTTTCCGGTGGATTTGGACGGTGGATTTGCCATTCCAGCCGAGGCCTGAGGCGGTGGCGAAGTCGCGCTCTAGGATGGGGCCGGTATCGACGTAGTAGCGCTGGGTGCCGCCCATGTCTTGGAGGGCGTGGTCGAGGTCTTTGAGGCGGTCTTCGATGAGGTGGTGGTAGTCATCATTCCATGAGTAGCGGGCGATGCGGTAGTCTGGGTGGGCTTGGCCGTGGGAGGGGAGGTAGTTTAGGGCGAGGGAGATGACGGAGCGGCAGTGGGGGAGGATGTGGCGGGGATCACAGCGGCGCTGGGTATTACGCTCTAGCCAGTGCATGTCACCTGCGTGCCCGGCTTGGACCCAGTCTAGGTAGCGGTCAGCGTGTGGGGCGCGGGTGGCGGGTGCGATGCGGCAGTCGTCGAAGCCGAGTTGCTGGGCGACAAATTTTACGTTGGCGCTGGTGGTGGCGGGGGTCATTTTTTATTCTTCTTGGCGCCCGAAGTGGTAGCGGGCGGACTCGATGATGCCAGCGGTGACTTCGTCGAATGAGAGTTGGTCAGTCTCGATGCTGAGGTGGGCGGTGTCGCGGTAGTGTGGGGTGCGGGTGGCGAGGAGTTCTTTGATGGTTCTGGCGGGGTCGTCGTGGTTGAGGAGGGGGCGGTTGGTGTTACGAGAGGTGCGTTTTAGGATCTCGGCAGGTTTAGCGATGAGCCAGACGACGTAGCCGAGTTGGCGGAGGAGGGGGCGATTTTCTGGGCGTTCGATAATGCCGCCGCCGGTGGCGATGATGTGGCCGCTGTGGTTATGGAGGGACTGGAGGGTTTGGGTCTCGAGGTCACGGAAGGTGCTTTCTCCGCGCTGGGCGAAGAGTTCTGGAATGGTGGTTTTTTGGTTTTCTTCGATGAGTTGGTCAGTGTCGAGGAGGGGATATCCGAAGGTGCGGGAGAGGTTCCGCCCGATGGTGGATTTCCCGGTTCCCATGAATCCGATGAGGATGATGTTGCGCTGCATTTGGTGATTTTTTTAAAAGACTACCTTTCTGGATTCGATTCATGAAGGAGTATCTGTTAAAGATGTGCCGTGGACACGAAATTAGTGGTAGCAGATTTTGAAGATTGGCGTGAGGCGGTGGCGGAGGCTATCGCGGTATTAGAGGGGGATGGGGTGGTGGCCTTGCCCACGGAGACGGTGTATGGGCTGGCGGCAGATGCTTTTAATGCGGAGGCGGTGGCGCGGGTTTTCGAGGTGAAGGAGCGGCCGAGTTTCGACCCTTTAATCGTGCATATTGGGCATAAGCGGGATTTGGATTTAGTAGCGAAGGTGCCTGAGGAGTTAGAGGAGGTGGTGGATGAGTTGGTGGAGGCGCATTGGCCGGGGCCTTTGACCTTGGTTTTACCAAAGAGGGAGGATGTGCCGGATCTGGTGACGAGTGGCTTGGGGACGGTGGCGGTGCGGCTGAGTGCGCATGAGGTGATGAGGGCGGTGGCCCGGGAGATCCCGATTGCGGCACCGAGTGCGAATCGCTTCGGGCGGATTAGTCCGACTTCAGCTCAAGCGGTGATGGAGGAGTTAGGGGGGAAGATTCCGCTGGTGATCGATGGGGGGGCGTGTCGTGATGGGCTGGAGAGTACGATTGTGGCCCCTGAGATGACGGAGAAGGGTCCAATTCTGCGTCTGTTAAGACCGGGGCCGATTCCTAAGGAGGAGTTACGTAAGATCGCGAAGGTGGTGAAGCCGAAGCGGTCTAAGGAGGATCATGTGGAGGCTCCGGGACAGATCGAAAGTCATTATGCTCCTGCGACGCCTTTAGTGGTGGTGGAGAGGCCGGAGGATTTTATCCCGGAGGAGGGGCTGCGTTATGGTCTGTTAAGTTACCGAGGTGAGGGGAAGGGTTCTTTGATGGAGGCTACTGAGTGGGCGCATACGGAGGTGATGAGCCCGGGGAAGGGGAAGTTGGCAGAAGGGGCGGTGAGGTTATTTTATTGCTTGCGGAGTCTGGATGCGGCGGGGGTGGACGTGATCGTGGCGGAGGCTGTGTCTGAGACGGGAGTAGGGGTGGCGATGATGGACCGGTTACGGCGAGCGGCAGCGGGGTCTAAGAAATAGGTGTTTCGTCGTTGCCGTTTTTTTTCTTTCTGAGAGGGGTGTCTTGTGCTGCCGCTCGTGGTGGTGAATTTTAGAGTGTTTTAGTGATGAATCATAAGTTTAAGAAATTGGTCGGGGTGCTCGTGGTGGTGGTGGGACTTTTAGTGAAGTTTTATCAAGATGGCTGGGCAGCAGGGGTGGAGGGTGATGGTGAGATTACGCGTTTAGAGGAGGGGCAGTTCGCGAAAAAGTTTACGAAGGTAAGGACGAGTGGGGCAGGTTTAGAGCTGCTTGAGAATTGCCGACTGATCGGGGGACGGAATAGTGATGGGGATAGTTTTCATGTGAAGCATGCGAAGGGGGAGAATGAGTTTAGGGTCTACTTTGTCGATACGCCTGAGAGTGAGTATAAGACTTATGGGGGTGGTGAGAATAACGGGGACCGGCTTGATGAGCAGGGTGCTTACTTTGGTGGGCTAAATCGAGATGAGGTGGCAAAGGTGGGCGCTGATGCAAAGAAGTTCGTGCTAGCTGTGTTAAAAAAGTCTCCCTTTAAGGTGCTGACGAAGTGGGAGGATGTGGTGCGACCTGGGAGGGAGTATTGCTTCGTGCTGGTGATGTGGGAGGGGCGCGAGGTGTATCTGCATGAGCTTTTGGTAGCGCAGGGCTTAGCACGGGTGCATACGCGTGGAGCTGATTTACCAGATGGGCGTGGGTGGAAGCAGCAGAGGGAGTATCTTAGAAGTTGGGAACGTGAGGTGAAACGCGCTGGGGTGGGTGCGTGGGGTTATGCTCCAGGTGAGGGTGGAGAGGAGTAGCGGGTGTGCTTTTTTTAGGGAAAAAAAGAGAAGGGTAGGGGCTGAGTATCGTCTGAGTATTTAGCCTTTCTTTTCTTTTGCGATGAAGGAGAGGGTGCCGACGATGAAGAGGAGAAGCAGGAAGCTCATGCCGAGTTTTCCGGCGGGGAATTCTCCGAATTTTTTCCCAGCGGTGGCCCAGTATGAGCCGATGGTGGCCATGGTGGTGGCGAAGATCATGAGGGTGTTCCAGATGATGCGTGAGCTTCCCTGAGGGCGCTTCTCTCCGAGGACTTTCTTAGAGTTCATGAGGAGAAGGAAGGTGAAGTAGGCGATGGGGAGCATGGAGCCGCCGATGACGGAGGTGGGGACAGCGAGGGCGGCTTTCGCGTCAGCATTATTCCAGAGAAGAGGGAAGGTGCAGCCGACGAGGCCGGAGATGAGGCAGCCGATGAAGTAGGGTTTTTTATGGGAGAGGGCGGTGGCGGAGTCTTGCTGGGTGGACTTTTTACCGGCGAAGATTTCTTGGAAGGCGAGTCCGTTAATGAGCATGAGGATGATGATGGTGGAGACGGCCATGCCGAGGACACCGACGCCGAAGATTTTCTGGGCAACGACTTCACCAGTGAAGGGGGCGAGAGTTTCTGCGAGGGCTCCGGCATCTCGCTTGACGAGCATGGCGGCGATGATGCGGTCATTTTCGTTAAATTCGGCGAGGGTGGTTTTTTGGAATTGTGCTTTTTGCTCATCACTTCCTTGGAAGTCGCTGAGGTTTTTTTGGATAGCAGGAAGGGTGAGGAGGGTTTTATCTCCGATGTGGAGTTTTTCCATATCAACCTTAGCGTGGAATGAGGCTGCGGCGGCAATGACGACGCAAGAGGTGGCAAGGAAGAAGGGGACGAAGAGGCCGATGGAGAGGTCCGTGATGGAGAGTCCACGGTGACGAGGGCCCCATTTCTTTTTAAGGAGGGTGTAGGGGAGGAGGAAGGTCATGTTGATGCCTACGGCGGTGCCAAAGGCGGTGAAGATGACGTCTTTTTGGATGCTGAGGATCTTGCTAGTCCACCAGGTGGGATTTGAGGATTTTTCAATGAGCGGGTGGTAGGCTTCCGCAGGGGTTCCGAGGAGGGAGAAGTTAGGGAGGTAGCCACTGATGACTTCACCCCAAGGGAGGGAGCCTGCGAGGCTGATGACGACGGCGATGAAGGAGAGGACGATGATGCCGACCATGATCTTGATGATGCGGTCAAAGAGCTTGGCGCCACCGCCGCCTGCTTGATAGAGGTAGTTTACCCAGAGGCCGATGGCGAAGAGTCCAGCGATGATGATCCACTGTGAGCTTTGGAGGGTCTCTTTATCCGTGATGTTGAAAAGGTTCTGCTGGATGGCAGCAGTGCCCAGCGAGAATTGGGGCATGGTCCAGACGATGTTCGCCATGATGGTGGCGATGAGCCAAGACCAGCCGAGAAGGGGATGGAGGTGTTGATTGATCAGACGCAGGGGGCGCTGCCCGGTGGAGAGGGTGACGTAGGCGATGGCGGAGAGCATGATGATGCCGCAGATCATGGCGAGGGGCTGGACCCAGAGGAGTCCACTACCGGAGACGGTGCCGAGGTAGAGGGCGCCGATGAGTGAGCCTCCGCCGAGGGTGATGGCGCCTTGGAGCCAGCCGGGACCAGAAATTTTAGCGTAGCCGAGGAATTTGCCGAGGGGGCTTTTTCCTGCAACTTGGTCGATGACATCGAGTTCACGCTGGTATTGGTCTTTGCTGCTCATGGGAAGGGATTTTGAAAATCTAGAGGCGATCGAAAAGGAAAAATACAAAATCGAGTATACTGGGGATTGCGAGAAGGGGGCAGGGGAGGCACACTGAGTTCCTTGTCTAAAGAAGAGTCAGTTCAAACGGTGCCGAGTTTTAGTAAGGATTTACAAGTCCTTACGAAGTTACGGCTGAATACTTTTGTCATTGTGACCACGCTCTTTGGCTTCTTTCTAGCGGCCCAAGGTGAGGGTGGGATGAGTGGAAAGTGGTGGTTATTAGTGCATACTTTGGTGGGGACTGCGGCGGCGGCCTTCGGCTCGGCAGCCTTTAATCAGTTAATGGAGATCGAGGATGATGCACGGATGGCGCGGACTTCTGACCGCCCGCTTCCTTCTCGGCGAATGGGTGTGATTAAGGCTTTCGGGATCGGCTGGGGTTTGGCGGCTTTTGGGGTGATCCATCTCCAGACGATGGTGAGTGGGGTGGCGGCATTATTGGCGGCGGTGACGATCGCGATTTATGTTTTCATTTATACGCCGATGAAGAAGTGGCACTCAGCCAATACTCTTGTGGGGGCTATTCCGGGGGCAATCCCTCCCTTGATGGGCTGGGTAGGGGCTGGGGGAGGCTGGACAGATTGGGGAGGGTGGTTTCTTTTTGCCTTACTCTTTTTTTGGCAGTTGCCGCACTTTGTGGCGATTAGTTGGCTTTGTCGTGAGGAGTATGAGGAGGCGGGTTATGAGATGTGGTCGAATGGTGATGTCTCCGGTGTGCGAACGGCGCGTTTATTTGTTCTGTTTTCTTTAGGGTTAATTGTCTTGGTGGGGGTGGGGTCTGTGACGGGCTTATTCCCTTGGTGGGTGGCTGTTTTCCACGGTGGGCTTGTTTTATTTCTAATGAGGCCTGTGCTAGGTGGTCAGTTTTCTGGGGAACGTGGTCCGATGCGGAAGGCTTTTTTCGGGACGCTGATCTATCTGCCCTTAGCGTTGCTGGGTCTTGCCTTTACGTGGAGTTGAGTTAGTCTGCCTCCGACGTGGATGTCAGTAAATTAGAGCCTGCCGAGAGGGACCCGAAGAAATTACGGGCAACTGCTCTCAAAATCGTGGCGTTTATGGTCGTGAGTGGTTTTTTGCTAAATTATGCCTACTTGCGATATCGAGATCGTACTCAGGATAGTGAGCGCCCTAGTCTTCTTACCAAGATCACAGAGCCTGAGGTGGAGTTGCTGACTGCTGATGGGGAATTGAGAAATTTGCAGGAGCTAAAGGGACAGGTCACGCTCGTGATGACTTTGTCAATGGATCCTCAAGAGGAGTCTCGGCCTTCTTTAGAAGCTCTGAGTGAGGTGATGGAGAGCTTTCAGGGAGCAGAGCAGAAGCCGCGGATTTTGGTCTTCGTTCTAGATGCTTCTAATGCGGAACCTGAGAAGATGAAGAGCCTATTATCTGAGTATGGTGAGGAGCCTGAGGTGCTGAGGGTGGTGGCGAGTGAGGAGGGGAAGTCATCTCTCCGTTCCTTTTTAAAGGCGAAGATGCGCTTTAATATCACACCGACTGAGAAGGAGGGGAAGTTCGTTTATGATTCGCGGATTGTCCTTCTTGATCAACATTTGCATGTGAGAGGATGGCCGGGTTTTTCCCGAGGCTGGGACTTTGAGAGGGTAGCGCGTTTTGAACGAGAGCGCTCGGAGGCCCTAGAAACGCACCCTGAGAGTGAAGTACGTCCACTTCCGATGAGCACTCCTCTGCTCCGTAAGATGCTTATTCACTCGATCAAATACCTCTATGAAAATCCCGATGAGAAAGGCCAAAAATGACTGATAAAAAGAAAATAGTTTTCATCTATGTAAGCGTGGCTGTCGTTTCGATCGTGATTCTCGGAATGTCATTACTTCTTGCGGGCTTAAAAAAAGAAAAAAGGCGTGATGGTCCTCCGGCAACTGGGATAGGGAAAGAGGTGGTGGATGAGATGGCAGTGCTAGAAGCAGACATCGAGCTGGAGCGGGAAGATGGCTCACAGGTGATGCTTTCTGACTTAAATGATAAGGTCTGGCTGGCAGTGCAGTTTTATGCAGCATGCCCGATGTGTGCCGAGCGAAACGCCAAGCATCTCTTAGAAATTTATAAGGAGTTCAAGGGGGAGAGTGATTTTTTGGTCGCGTGTTTTTCGGTAGATCCTGAGGATGATACCCCGGAGAAGCTGGCTGATGTGAGGGACCGCCTAGGAGCGGATCGGGAGAATTGGTGGTTTTTGAAAACTGAGCGAGAAAAGCTTTGGAAGTTCATGACAGAGCAGATGTTTTTTACGACAATTTTAGAGCGTCTTGAACCTGCCGAGATTGCCTCAAAAGGGCGTTGGGCCCATGATTTAGGGATTCAAGTGTATCGGGGAAACACGCTCGTCCACAAGTGGGATGAGGGATTACCAGTGGATCAACTTCGGGGTGAGATCAGAGAGGCTTTATATGAAATCAAAAGAGAGAAATGATGAATGATTCCCAGATGCTTGAGCAAGCGGTCTTAGAGGGCCGGTCGAAGGTCCTGAGAGTGGCAGTCTGGATCTTGACCGTGATTGTCTTTGGCTTGGTGGTGGCGATGCGTTCTAAATATAAGTTTACGCAATCGCTCGAGGTGGAAGTCTATCTGAAGATGTTACCAAGTGTGATGGCCTTCATTAATACCTTAGTGGCAAGCTTTTTACTAAGTGGATTATGGTGCGTAATGCGCAAGAAATACCGTGTGCATCAGTATTTTATGACCTCGGCTTTCTTTCTCTCAGCTCTATTTTTAGTCTGTTATGTGATCTATCATTTTACGATGCCTGAGACGAAGTTTGGTGATATTGATGGGAATCATAAAATAGATGAGGCGGAGGCTAGTGCGGTGGGATCTTTACGCTACTTATATCTCTTTATCTTAGTGACTCATATTGTCGTAGCGGCGGTGAGTTTTCCGATGATTTTAATGACCTTTGCCCATGCATGGTCACGTGATTTTTCGAGGCATAAGAAGCTGGCTCGCAGAGTTTTCCCCCTCTGGCTCTATGTGGCTGTGACTGGACCAATCTGCTACTGGATGCTAAAACCTTTCTACCTGCCTTAGGGGGAGGCTTTGATCAGGGCTTCCCCCTAATATAAGCTCGCCTCTAAGGAACGAGTGTCCTCGGGAGGGGAGGGCTTGAATCGAGTGAGGCTTCCTGACTAAAGTCTTGGAGTGGAAGAAATTTGGCACAGTAAGGTCATGGGGGTGGGGGTGATCCTCATCGGTCTCTGTGTGGGGTCTTTTCTGAACGTGGTGATTTATCGCCTGCCGCGTGGTCTATCAGTAAGTCTCCCCAAGCGCTCGTTCTGTCCATCATGCCAGACGACTTTACCTGCTTGGCAGAATGTACCTCTCATCACGTGGCTTCTTCAGCGTGGAAGGTGCCGGACTTGTGCGGCTCCTATTGCCCTACGTTATTTCTTAGTCGAGGCTCTTACAGGGGGCTTATTTTTCATCACTTGGGATAGATTTCCGATGCTAAGTGGAATTTTGGCCATCGTGTTCTGCACGATCCTTATCACAGTGTCTTTCATCGATGCTGAGCATCAAGTCATTCCGATTTCTTGGACGACGTTTGGGGTGGTCTTTGCGCTAGTTGGGAGCTTATTCACTCCTCGTTTATTGAACCTACTGGGAGGAGGTTCTCAGCCGCCTGCTGACACTGCTTGGCTGCATAGCCTACGTGGGGCTGGGCTCGGTTGGCTGGCGGGATTCGGCTTACTTTATCTGGTAGTGCTGTTAGGGAAGCTAATATGGGGGCGGTTTAAGTTGAAATTTGAAGAAGCGAGGGGGTGGAAGTTGCAAGAAGGATATGAGGGGAGTCCGCAGTTGCATTGGGTCGTAGGAGATGAGGGCTATTCTTGGGATGACCTTTTTTTTAGGAAGGGTGATCAGCTGTTAATCAAGGGTCATGGCTTCAAGGTCGATGGAAGAAAGCAACCTGCAAGCGAACTTCTTCTCCGGAAAGATGAGTGCTTGATTGGCGAGAGGACTTGGGCGATTGAAGATCTAAAATCGCTAGAAGGGAAGGCGCTGAGTGCTACGGTCCCTCGAGAGGCGATGGGAATGGGAGATCCTCATTTGCTAGGAATGATTGGAGCTTTTCTGGGCTGGCAGGCCGTGATTTTCGTCATCTTCGTTAGCTCGATTTACGCGATTTTTGCGGCCTTGGTGATCAGGGTCGGATTTGGAAAACCTCTTCCTTACGGGCCTTTTCTAGCCTTGGGTGCTCTGAGCTGGTGTTTAGGGGGGTGGCAGCTTTGGGTCCTTTATTTCCAGTCACTTGAAGGGCTTTTCGCCTCTTGAGTTTTTGGGGAAGTGGCTATGACTGAATGAAAGGCTGGGGATTCTGGGATTTCCTGATTTGACAGTGAAGATTTTTTCCCCAATAGATTATCTATAAAACTTCTAAGAAAGTTTATTCCACCACGTTCCTATTTAAAGATGAAGTATCGATTTTTAAGCGCCTTGCTCTTAGGCGGTCTCATGAGTCCTCTGGCTGCCCAGTCAGATCAAAAGAACTTCGCCCCTGAAGTACTTAGGAAAGCTGCTTTTAATGTCGATAAGCATGTCGCCGAGATCTTCCGTAATAAGAAGCTCACAGTGCCGGAGGTGGTGGACGATTCTACTTTTTTACGGCGAAGTTTCCTCGTGGCAACAGGGAGAATCCCTACTTTAGAAGAGGCTTCAAGTTTCCTCGAGATTGATGATGCCAGTAAGCGGGAAATTCTTACCACCTACCTGCTTAAGAGTGATGGTTATCGGAGCCACATGCAGAATTACGTTTTTGACCTTCTGCGAGCTAAGGACGGCGATCGTAATGGGGAAGGGGCTTTCACTGAGCCCTACATGAAGTTTATTCAGCAATCCGTCGCCGATAATGTGCCATGGAATAAGTTTGCGCATCAGTTGATCTCTGCAAAAGGAATCTCTTGGGAGAAGGGGAATGGGGCCGTAGGATACTACATCCGCGATAAGGGAATGCCACTTGATAACCTCTCTATCACGATGCAAATCTTCACTGGAGAGCGCCTAGAGTGTGCTCAGTGTCACGATAGCCCGACTAATAAGTGGGAACGGATGGATTTTTTCGAGCTAGCTGCCTTCACTCACGGTCAGCGTGAAATTAATGAGGGAATCTGGCGGAAGGCCTCTAAGGCTTATGATAAGACCGATTTCCGCCGTTCTGATCTAGGCCAAATTTACTACTGGCTTCGTGATAATATCCACTACGGGACTCTCGGTGGGACTGGCGATGGCCGAATCCAATTACCGAATGATTACCAATATAAAGATGGAGATCCTGGTGAGATGGTCGGGGCGAAAACCCCCTTTGGAAAACGGGTCACTTCTTCAGATCGGCGTAATAGCGGAAAATCTCGCCTTGAATTTGCGGACTGGATGACCAAGGGGAATGCCAACTTCGATTATGTGGCGGTGAACCGGATGTGGGAGCGAGTTATGGGAAGTCCTCTCACCTATCCGGTGGACGAGTACGTGAAGCCCGAGAAAACCACTTCACCAGGCCTTACGAACTACCTGACTCGCCTTCTGGTCGACTTAAACTACGATTTAAAAGCATTTCAGAATGTTCTCCTTCTGACAAAAACCTTCCAGTTCGCCGCGAATCCTAAAGCCTTCGAAGCTGGCGTGCCCCAAGCTTTCAATGGACGCCAGCTTGAGCGGATGAGTGCCGAGCAAATGTGGGACTCTCTCGTTACCCTAGTTTCTGGTAAGCCAGACCAGCTCGCTAAACGTAAATTTAGTGAGCATATTTATTATAAAAATCGCCCAGTTCTTGTTGGGGAGAAGACGATGGCACAACTAGCTCGTGAAGTGATGTCAATCAAAGACCCTGACAAATACCGTAAATTTGCCGAGCAGCTGATGGAAAAGTTCAAGGATGGTGGGGAGAGTGCCGGTAAAAAGGAAGTCATGATGGCATCGAACAGCCGTCCTGGGCCAGCCAAGGGAATTGCGAGAGCATCTGAACTGGCGGCTCCTGCGCCGGCGGGCCATTTTCTACGTGAATTTGGGCAATCAGACCGTGAACTCATCGGGTCTTCGACTAAGGAAGCCAATGTTGCCCAAACTCTTGAAATTATGAATGGTCATGTCGAAGAAATGGTCGTGGCTAACCGTGATGCCGCAGTTTACAAGGCCCTTGAGAAAGGGACGACAGAGGCTGATAAAGTCCGTTACATTTACTATGCTATCTTGAGCCGCTCTCCGAGTGACGATGAGATGAGGATGCTCATGCGTGATGTGATTGATGGGAGTTTAGAAAATTATCAGAACCTCGTTTCAGCTCTCATGGCAACTCACGAATTTATGTTCATTCAGTAGCCCCTTCTAGCCCTAATAAAACCGACTCTTAAACCTATGGACACTCGTTCTTTCATGAAAGCCGATGAACTCGGCCGCCGCCAATTCCTCATTAATGCCGCCCGTAGTTACTTGGGAGTTAGCCTCGCACCGATGTTAGGGGCAGGTCTCGCGGGATCATCTTTCGGTCAGTCCCATACTGGGGGTGCTAAGGCAGAGCACGTAATTTTCCTGAACATGCGCGGGGGAATGAGTCACATCGACACCTTTGACACCAAGCCAAACAATAAAGATGTCCAGGGTCCCGTAGAGTCGATTGGAACCTCAGCTGACTTCCAGATTTCTCAGTTTCTTCCCGAGACTGCTAAGGTCGCTAAACACCTCTGCGTCATCAATTCCATGACTTCTAAACAGGGGGCACATACCCCCGGGCAGTATCTTCTCCACCGGAGTTATGCTCCTCGTGGGACGATCGTTCACCCTGCGATTGGATCATGGGTTGTCCGCCAGAAGGGGCGTAAAAACCCTAACCTCCCAGGCTTTGTGACTGCCAGTACGAGTCCTCAGGTGTCTTCACCCGGATTTTTTGGAGCGGAGTTTGGAGCCGTGCCACTTGACCGCCCTGACAAAGGGCTTAAGAATTCTACCCGTGCTAGAAGTGTTAGCGAGGAAGACTTTAAGCGCCGTCTTGCTATTGCAGACGCTCTGAATAAAACCTTTAGCGACCAATACCAGACTCCTGCGGTGAAAGCCTATGATAGCCTTTATGAAGAAGCTGTTAAATTGATGCAGAGTTCAGATCTCAAAGCCTTCGATATTAGCCAAGAGCCAGCTAAAGTTCAGAATAAATTCGGGAGTAGCCGCTTCGGGCAGGGCTGCCTCTTAGCCCGTCGTCTCGTAGAAGCTGGGGTTCGCTTTGTAGAGGTCACTCACCGCAGCTGGGACACTCACTATGATAATTTCACTAATGTTGAATCGAGTGCGAAGATCCTCGACCAATCTTACAGTGCACTGATTCAAGATCTCGAAGAACGGGGCCTATTAGACAAAACGCTCGTAGTCATCGGCACGGAATTTGGCCGGACTCCGAAGATTGTGGAAGAGCACAGCTTTGGGCGGGACCATCACCCGTCTTGTTTCTCCACCGTAATGGCTGGAGGAGGAGTTGCGGGGGGGCAGAAATATGGCGCGAGTGATAAAAATGGAAATCGAGTCGCGAAAGATGCGGTCACGATCCAAGATTTCAATGCCACGATTGGTTACGCTTTGGGAATAGATTACAATCAAGTGGTTAACTCACCCTCTGGTCGTCCTTTCCGGATGGCGGGAGCCGATGCCGAAGTTGGTAAGCCAGTGACCGCGATCTTTGGGTAGGTCCTCGCGTTTTTTCCCTGATCAAAAGATGGCTTTCCAAACTTTTGGAAGGCCATTCTTTTTTTTGGGCGCCTAGATTTGTTTTGATGGCTCCGATCGAAAATTACCTAGATTTCATCTAGTCCCTTTATTGGAATCTTTTGCTCCATGGAATTTGCCTTAAATTTATCTTAGGGCAGCTCTTTACGGGCGATTCTCTACACTTGTTTTAGCCTTTAGCCTCCTTTCGCCTTTAGCAAGAGCGTCCTCCGTCTGTGTGGTCGTTCTTCTTGGTGACTTGGGCATTTTCTTCTAGAATCCCTCCGCTCTTTTTCCACACTGAGAGAGCTTCGGCAATCATCCAGATCTCGATGAGGATGGTGAAAAATCCGA
>CALFVL010000131.1 GCA_937928425.1 uncultured Verrucomicrobiales bacterium | reverse complement strand
ATTTCGAGGGGACAAATGTGACATTTTTGGAAATAATACATCAGTTTATCGTGTATATTCTGGGGTAAGTCGTACAATCAGTGAGTAAAGAGAGGGTGGAGTGTTCGAGGGGGTGGGGATGGGGCTAGTATCGTGCGCGGGGCCACAGGTGAGTGTGGAGGAGGAGGTGATGAGTGCGGAGGTGTTAAGGGCTGTGAATCATGAGCGGGTGAAGCGGGGGCTGGGAAGGGTGGCGGCGGACAGGAGGCTGCAGCAGTTGGCCAGTTCTCATGGAGGTTTTCTGGTGCGTAATGTTTATCCTAACCGGGGGAGGCCGAGCCGCGAGGTGGCGCACGCTCACTTTAAGAAAAGGTCCGCTCAGGCGCGGCGACAGAATTACAGGGTGCTTTCCGAGGTGGTGATGGTGGGTTATGCGGGGGATTTGTCGGCGGTGCCAGAGCGGACAATCAAGGGGTGGCTGACTAGTCCCTCACACCGAAGGGCAATTTTAAATAAGGAGCGTAAGGTGATGGGGGTGGAGACGCGCCTGCCGGGAGATGGGCGTTATTTCGTGGTGGGTCTCCTCTCGAATGGGCGCGGGAGGTGAGGGTGGGAGGGGCTTTATTTAATTTAGGCCGGCGCTTTGGCGGGCTTTGGTGACGCTTTCGGGGGCGAGTTGCTGGGCGGTGGCGCGGATGGTTTTTCCGGCTTCGGTCTCGAAGAGGTAGATGGAGTCGTCCTCGATGCCGATGAGTTTTGCTTTAATTTGGGTGCCTGCGGAGCTTTGCCAGTTTTGGAGGGTTCCGTTTGCTACTTTTAGGATTTTTGGGGCGTTTTGGCCGCTGAAGAAGGTGCCTTGGTTTTGGGCTTCTGAGATGTCTGCTTTTAGATCTTTAAAGAGGAGGTCGTATTTTTGGCTCTTCATGGCGGGGTGGTCAAAGCGGCCATAGATCTTCTGGATAGCGGGGTCTGTAATGATGACGATGGGGATGGAGGCTCCTCCGGTACGGTAGGAGTTTTTAATGAGGTCTGGGAGGCCGGCGGTTTCTGAGACGTCGACGATGATGTTTTTTGAGAAGGAGAGGAGTGCTTTGCTGGCCGACACACTGACGGCTCCGGTGCAGTCCACTCAGGTGGCGATGGCTTCTTTTTCGGTGATGATGAAGGATAGGGCTTGTCTTTGTTTCAGGGCGTTTTTTTGGGCTTCTTCGAGCTGGGCGAGGTTGTGTGATCCTTTTGGGATGTCGAAGGCTAGGAGGGTGCTGCTAAGGCAGAAGATGAGGGCGAGGATGGTTTTCATGGTTTTTGGTGAGGGTATGATTTTTTAAGGTGAGGGCAAGCTTGTGGTTTTTTAGGGGGGGTGGCGCTTGGAATGTTCGCGGAGGTTCTTTAGGGTGAGGGGGAATGATTTTAGCAGCTTCTGATGAGGTGGCGCCTGTGGTGGCTCTGCTTGGGATGGTTTTAGGGAGTGTGGTGGTGGTGTCACTTCTTTTGGTGAAGGCGCGGCAGTCTTTACTGGTGGGGTATTTTCTGTGTGGGGTGGTTTTAGCGAATACGGGTGCGACGGCTTTGCTGGGGGAGTCCTCGGGGGAGGCGATTGAGATGTTGGCGGAGTTGGGGGTGGTGTTGTTGATGTTTACTTTGGGAATTGAGTTTTCGCTGCGTGAGCTTTTCCACTTAAGGAGGATCGTGGTGGGTGGTGGTGGTGGTCAGATGTTATTTACGACGGTGATAGGAGTGGGGGTAGCTGGTTTTTTAGGACTGAGTGCGGGAGGGTTTGCGGGGCTTTTGGTGCTGGGCTTCGCGATGGCTTTGTCTTCTACGGCGGTGAGTATTAAGTCTTTTCAGGATATGGGGCAGCCGGATTCTCCGGGGGGGAGATTGGCTCTGGGGGTGGCGATTTTTCAGGATCTTGCGGTGATTTTTTTCATGGTGGTTTTGCCTTCTTTAGTGGGGGCAGATGCAGGCGGAGTGGGGCCGGTTTTTTGGGCCTTAGGGAAGGGGGTGATTTTTTTAGGAGGGTGCTGGTTTTTAAGTGTTTATGTGGTGCCTCATCTTCTCCATGCGGTGGCGAGCTCGCGGAGTAGGGAGCTGTTTACGGTGACGGTGGTGGGTCTGTGTGCGGTGATCGCGTGGGGGGCGAATGAGTTCGGCCTGAGTTTAGCACTGGGGGCCTTCGCTGGGGGGCTGGTGGTGAGTGAGTCGATTTATTCTCATAAGGTTTTGGCGGATGTGTTGCCGTTTAAGGATCTTTTTTTGACGTTGTTTTTTGTGTCGGTGGGTTTGTTAGTTGATCTGGATGCGGTGCTGGCGTCGTGGTGGGTGATCGGCTGTGGGGTGCTGGGGATTTTATTGGTGAAGGGGGTGGTGGTGGTTTTTATTGCGAGGCGGCTGGGATTACGCTTGCGGCAGGCTTTGGTGGCAGGGGCGGCCTTGGCAAGTAGTGGGGAGTTTTCGCTGGTGTTGCTGGGCCGGGCTGCGGATCTGGGCGGGATTTCAGCGGAGTTGGAGCAGGTGTTGCTGGCCTGCACGGCGATTTCGATGGTTTTAGTGCCGACCCTGATGAGGGGGGCTGGGCCGCTTTCTCGGGTGATGGAGGGGTGGGGGATTTTTCAAAATAATGAGGCGGGTGAGTTATTTAAACATGGGGCACAGGTGGAGGCGCTGAGCGATCATGTGGTGATTTGTGGTTATGGTCCGGTGGGAATTGCGGTGCATGAGGCGATGGACCGTTTATCAGTCCCAGTGGTGGTGGTGGAGATGAATGCGAAGACGGTGCGTGAGCTTCACCAGCGGGGGGTGCGGGTGTTATATGCGGATGCGACGAATGCACAGACGATGGAGTTGGCGCGGGTGGCGAGTGCGAGGGCAATTGCGTTTACTTTTCCGGAGCCTTTGTTGGCAGTCGAGGGGGTGAGGGCTGCGCGTGGATTTAATCCGGAGGTGGTGACCTGTGCACGAGCTAAGTTTACGAGTGGGGTGGAGTTATTACAGCGGGAGGGGGTGCATCATATCTTTCATGATGAGGTGACGAGTGGTGAGGCGATGGTGACGGCTGTTCTGGGCTGTTATGCGGTGGAATAATTAGCTGAGGTTCTCGCTTTTCAGATCACTTGCGCTGGGGTTCAATCTGGACATGGTAACGATAGGAACTCCTTTTACGGAGAGGGCAAAAAAGGTGTTGCTTTGTGGTTCTGGTGAACTGGGTAAGGAAGTGGTGATCGAGCTGCAGCGTTATGGGGTGGAGGTGGTGGCCTGTGATGCGTATGAGAATGCTCCGGCGATGCAGGTGGCGGACCGGGCTTATGTTTTCTCGATGCTGGACGGGGCGGAGCTGCGCCGAGTGATCGAGAAGGAGGCGCCTGATTTTGTGGTTCCGGAGGTGGAGGCAATCGCGACTGATGTGCTTGCGGAGATGGAGGCGGAGGGAGTGGCGACAATTATCCCGACGGCGCGAGCGACGCAATTGACGATGAACCGGGAGGGAATCCGTAGGATGGCGGCGGAGGAGCTGGGTTGTGTGAGCTCGCCCTACCGCTTTGCAGGGAATTTGGTGGAGTATGAGGCTGCGGTGGCGGAGGTCGGGCTGCCTTGTGTGGTGAAGCCGATTATGTCTTCTTCTGGTAAGGGGCAGAGCACGCTGAGGACGGAGGCGGAGATTTTACCTGCTTGGGAGTATGCACAGGAGGGGGGACGAGCTGGGGCGGGGAAGGTGATCGTGGAGGGTTTTGTGGATTTTGATTATGAGATTACTTTGCTGACGATCCGCCATGTGGGGGGGACTTCGTTTTGTGATCCGATTGGTCACATTCAGGTGGATGGTGATTACCGTGAGTCGTGGCAACCGCAGCCGATGAGTGAGCTGGCTTTACAGAGAGCTCAGGAGATGGCGGCGAAGGTGACGGAGAATTTAGGGGGGCGTGGGGTCTTTGGAGTGGAGCTTTTTATTAAGGGTGATGAGGTGATTTTTTCTGAGGTGTCACCAAGGCCACATGATACGGGTATGGTGACGATGATTTCTCAGGATTTAAGCCAGTTTTCCCTACATGCGCGGGCAATTCTAGGCCTGCCGATTCCTAATATCTGCACTCATGGCCCGTCAGCTTCTTGCGCACATGTGGTGGTGGGGAACTCGGAGAAGGTTTGCTTTGGTCAGGTGGATCAGGCTTTGGCGGAGCCGGATACTCAGTTGCGTCTTTTTGGAAAGCCGGCGGTGGTCGGGAAGCGGCGAATGGCGGTGGGCTTAGCACGGGGCCGAGACATCGAGCAGGCGCGTGCGAAGGCGCGGGGCGTCATCGGGGCTTTGGAGACTGATCTTTAAAGGATGATGGTGGAGGTGATTGGCTTCGGGATGGCTGGAGCTTGTGTGGCCTTACAATTGCAACGGGGTGGTCATGAGGTGCGAGTGGTGGATGATGGTGAGCCGGGGAGTTCTCAGGTGGCGGCGGGCTTGGTGAATCCGGTAGGGGGGAGGAACTTTGAGCCGAGTGTGGAGGTGGAGGAGGCGTGGGCGGTGGCACGGTCTTTTTATGATGAGCTAGGGGCAGGGCTTTTTCGCCAAGTCCCGATCTTACGCTTATGGCGGGGTGAGAAGGATCGCGAGAAGTTCGAGCGGAAGCGTGGTCGGGTGGAGAGGTGGATCGAGAAGGTGGATGAGGAGGGGGTGACTTGGAAGGAGGGGGGGTGGTTAGACTGCCCTGCGTTTTTAGCAGCGGCGAAAGGTGCTTTTTTGGAAAGAGGAGGCGAGGTGAGTGGACAAGCGAGAGGGGGTGTGCAGGTCTGGTGCAGTGGTGCGGCGGGGCTGCTGCGAGGGGATTTTACTGGGGTGACGCACCGTAGTGCGAAGGGGGAAATTCTCACGGTGAGGGTCCCGGGCTGGGATGAGAAACGTATCCTGACTGGGGGTGGCTGGGTGATCCCGATTGGCGATGATTGTTACCGGGTGGGGGCCACTTATGAGTGGGAAAATCTCAGTGCGGGCTGCACGGCGGAGGGCCGGACCAAGGTCGAAAATTTACTGAGAATTTTCACTAAGAAGGACTATGAAGTCATTGAACACGTTTCTGGAATACGGCCGATCATTCACCGCAGCCAGCCGGTGATCCATCACGAGAAAGGGAAGGGATGGATGGTGAATGGGCTGGGGTCCAAGGGGGTGATTTATGCGCCAAGACTGGGCCGGGAGCTGCTTCAGCGTCTTGATGGTGAGCTTGGTTTTTCCTGAATCCTATTGCCTTCACTCTTGCCACGGGCGAGTAGGCACGGCATTTTCACCTCCTTCTGCTGAGTGGTGGCACTTAGGAGATGGGTTTTAATTTTCCAAAATACATATCATGAGCGAGCTAGCACCAGTCAGTATTTATGACACGACCCTGCGAGATGGAACTCAGGGCGAGGGGTTTTCACTTTCTGGCTTAGATAAGATCCGTATTGCGAAGCGGCTCGATGAGTTCGGCGTGGATTATATCGAAGGTGGGTGGCCGGGTTCTAATCCTAAGGATATCGAGTTTTTTAAGGCGGCGGCGCAAGAGACTTGGAAGCATGCTAAGATTGCCGCTTTTGGTTCTACGCGGCGAGCGGATTTAGCGGTGGAAGATGATCCACAGGTGCAACTCCTCATTGATGCACAGACTCCGGTGATTACTATTTTTGGTAAAAGCTGGGAGTTGCAGGTGACTGAGGTTCTACGGACGACGGCTGAGGAAAATCAGGCGATGATCCGTGATACTTGCCGTTACTTAAAAGAGGCTGGCCGAGAGGTGGTCTATGATGCGGAGCATTTCTTTGATGGGTATAAAGATGGCCCTGAGCATGCGATGGCCACCTTGGCGGCAGCTGTAGAAGGAGGTGCGGATTGGCTGGTGCTTTGTGATACGAATGGGGGCTGCCTTCCGGGAGAGATTGCCGAGATGAGTGCCGCTGTGATCGCTGCTTTCCCAGAGGTCCCACTGGGGATTCACACTCATAATGACTGCGAGCTGGCGGTAGCGAATGCGGTGGCTTCTGTCGAGGCTGGCGCGACTCAAGTGCAGGGGACGATTAATGGTTATGGTGAGCGGACTGGTAACTGTAACCTTACTTCGCTCATTCCCATCTTAGAGTTAAAGATGGGGCGGCGGGCTGTCGCTGATGTGTCTAAGATGAAGGATCTTTCTTTCTTCGTAGATGATGTTTCTAATAATCCCCACTTTGCGCGAGCTGCCTTCGTAGGGCGCACGGCCTTTGCCCATAAGGGTGGGATGCACGTGAATGCGGTTCAGAAACTTGCACGTAGTTATGAGCATATCCGTCCTGAGCAAGTGGGCAATGCACAGCAGATCCTCGTGAGTGAGCTTTCTGGGCAGTCTAATATCTTGATGAAGGCAGAGCAGATGGGGCTGGCTCTTGAAAAAGGGAGCGAGGAGGCCAAGGCGATTTTAGGGAAGGTGAAGGAGTTGGAGCAAGCTGGATATTCCTTTGAGGCGGCCGGAGGTTCCTTGGAGTTGCTCATTCGCCGGACTTTGGGCCAAGCCCCTCCCTTCTGGGAGTTAGAGGAATATCAATGTTCTTTCCGCCAGTTTCAGAGCGGGCACCAGCCTGTGTGTGAGGCCTCCGTGAAACTGCAAGTAGAAGAAGAGTCCGCCTTCACGGTCTCCCAAGGTCATGGGGTAGTGAATGCGCTGGATGGGGCTTTACGTAAGGCTCTTCAGCCTCTCTTTCCTGAACTAGAGAAGGTGCAGCTCGTGGACTATAAGGTCAGAATTATCGATGGGGAGGAGGCGACTGCGGCAAAGACGCGCGTGCTCATCGTCCATAGTGATGGGGAAAAAACTTGGGGCACCGTAGGTGTTTCAGATAGCATCATCGCGGCCAGTTGGATCGCCCTCACTGATGGGCTAGACCTCTTTTTGCAGAAGAGGCCCTGATGGGCTATGAATTTGATGGGCCTTCATAGGACAGAATTGAGGTAGGGACCTCGCAGTCATTTTTTCAAAACCTCCTCCTTAGTGCTTTTAACCTTCCTAGGGATTCTCGAGCTTTTCGAGTTGTCTTTTCAGCTCGTTTTTTAGCTGGGGTCGAAGGTGGCCTCGAGACGGTAGAAATTTCTCGGAAGGCGAGGTGAGGAGTCTGTAAAGATGAATTGGTCAGCCATCATGATGAAGCCTGCGCTCGTGTTCCCAGCGGGTAGAGTGATCGTATTACTTGCTGAGTCGTAAGATGCGAGGATCTCGAAAGATTCGCTGGTGAGCAGGGGTGAGCGGACGACGCTGAGGGTGAGGCCAGCGGGTAAGTCGGGACCCCGACCGAAGGTGAGCGAGGGCTGGCCATCTGGATCCAAGAAGAAAATAGGTTTTCGGGGGTCCTCATTATCAGCAATAAAGGGGTTGCTGCCTAAGATGACTTCTAAGCCATTCGGGGTTCCGTCCTGATCGCTATCTGAGGAAAATTCAGAAACAGGAAAGGGGAAGGGGTTAGGAAAGGGGCTTAGAGCCTCGCCTTCTTGGATTTCGACCGCGCCGATATCGAGGAAGCCATCGATGAGGCGTGTTAGTCCCCTCTGATCAGTTCCGTCTGTGGTGTTGGCACTTCCAGCATTAATGGCGGGTGAATCTGGGAGTGGGGGCATTGTCATTGTAGCTCCGCCGTGCTTACCGAGGGGTGCGAGCAGGGGGGGAGCGATGATGAGGTTCGCGGTGCTTATGGAGAGGGAATCTTGGCCCTCTAGATCTGATATAAGGTTTGTCCCAAGGGTGGTGGTGGTAGAGTCAGGATTACTATCCCATAGGTCAGGACCACTGCCTGTGGCTGTGTTCCCAGCGAGGATGCTATTATTAAGGATAAGAGAAGCGCTCCCGGAGTCAGCGATGCTGAAGATCCCACCTCCGTTGTTCGCAGAGTTGGCAGAGAAAGTGCATGAGTTGAGGGTGAGGATGGCATTCCCGCCGAATCCGCCATCACTGAAGACAGCACCTCCATCGAAGACGATCGAATTATTAGAAAAGGTGCATGAGTTTAGGGTTAAGTTGACGCTTCCAGACTGCCCATTGCTAAAAATACCACCTCCAAAATCGCCCGAGTTGTTAAAAAGAGTGCAAGAGTTCAGAGTGAGCTGAACTGAGTTTCCGGTTCCGTTGCCATTCATTAAAATGGCACCTCCTAGTTGTGCTGATCCTCGGGTGAGATTGAGCCCACTGCAGGTGACGATGGTGTTGGCCTGAATTTCGATGACGCGGTGATTGGTGACGGCGCCGTTCGCATCAATGGTGATGCCTCTTGAAAGGGTCGAGGCGTCAATGGTGAGATTTTGAGAAATAGATAACTGTCCTTCAGTGAGGATGATGGTCCCGCCATTGAGTGAGGAGTCAAAGGTGATTGTGGCGCCGGGAGAGCTGTGATTAATGGCTTCGCGGAGGGAGGTTCCGTTTCCGTTATTGCTGTTTAGGTCACCATCATCTTCGTCACTTAGGGTGTTTACTGAGACTGTCGGTGTTGTCGCTGCCTGTGATAGGGTCACCGCGATGAGGCTAAAAATTACAGAGAAGAAGGCGGGGTGAATCATGCTTCAAGGAAGAGGTTTTTTAAAAGGGAATGGTCCCTCCTTAAGTGTAAAGAGATCGGCTTAGTCTACAAATTGAAATAATAGAAATATCGATGGGAAGCTCGGGTGTCATTTCTTTACTTCTCAGAGTGCGCTGAAGGTGCGAGGGGAGTTAAGGAGAACTGCTTATGTTTGTGATGGTGGCATCGCCGTGTGGTCTGAGCTTAATTACGACCTTGGTTATAAGAAAGAGATTCTCTCTTTAGGGATGGTGATGAATAGAGCATGGTCTCGCGTATGAAGCCTTACCTAAAGCTTGCTGAGTCCACCATGCCAGACGGCACCCATTACTCCCTCCATAAGCATGATGGTAAGATTTACCTAAAGTATAATGGCTTTGAGCTCATGAGCACCTCGCTCACTTACTCTGAGCAGATGCTCGCGGACGTGGCTTGTGTGGCATTGAAAAAAGGGCAGAATTCGCGCCCTTCACATCCTCGGGTTTTGATCGGAGGTTTAGGCTTAGGCTTTACCCTGAAGCGGACTTTAGAACTCTTAGGGAGTCCTGCTACGGTTGAAGTGGCGGAGCTCATGCCTCCGCTTATCGAGTGGAACCGCACTTTCTTAGTAGAGCATAATGGGCCTTTGCTGGATGATCCTAGGACGAAGATCATTCAGGGTGATCTCTACGACATTATCTCGAAGCAAAAGAAAGGACATTATGATGCTCTTTTATTAGACATTGATAATACTCCAGACGATCTCATCACCGCTGGTAACTCACGACTCTACTCGGCTGGTTTTTTGGATAAATTGCGCCAGGTCATCACCCCTCAGGGCTGCATTGCTTATTGGCTTTCTGAACCTGCCCCTAAGTTTAAGAAACTCCTCATGAAGAGCGGTTTCCAAGTGACGGAGCATCCCTCAAAGCCGCATGAAAAATCTAAGCAAATGCGGCACTGCATCTTGCATGTCAAGCGACGCTAAGCCATGTTTCCAAAAAGAAGACTTCCTCTTCAGCAATCGCTCTTTTTCGCCAAGGGTGTATGAGATAAGGGAAGGCGGTTTGCGATCATGATGATTTTTAAAAAGCTAATCCTTCTGGGTGTTTCCCTAATTTTTACGAGCTCATGCCAAACTCAAAATTCGATCGGCCAAGAGGAAAGTCGGATCATTAGCGAGGTGCCTAAACCTTCAAGGAAGGTCCGTGTCATTAAGGAATCAGGGCCTAAACTTCTTAGCTTTCAGCAGCTTAAAGAACTGGCTGCTGACCCGGAGCCTAAAGGAGCTCTCGCAGCTCAGTATGATAAGCTCCTCTCGACTCCCTTCATTGATAACTCGGCCTATTATCGTTCTGGGATGCCTCAGCCCACTTCGCACCCTGCCTTAGGTTCCTCGATCCGGGTGACCACGTGGAATATCGAGAAGTCGATTAAGATTGCGGAGGTTGCAGAGATCATGAGCTCGCAGAATCAATTCGAGCACTTGATGAAGGATAAGGTGCGTAAAAAACAGAGTCGTTATGATGAGGCCACTCGGCAGCGCATCGCGCTGGCTTCCTCTGATGTTTTATTACTCCAAGAGATGGATCTGGGCCATCGCCGCAGTCAGTATCTCTTTGCGGCGCAGCATCTCGCCCGGAAGATGAACATGAACTTTGTTTACGCTCCGCAGCAGCTCGAGATCGATCCACTTTACCTAGGCTTAGATAAGGTGAAGTTCTTAAATGGCGAGATCGATGAGGAAGCTTCCCGCTCAGTGGAGGGAGATGCGGGGAAGTATCGCGGAGTTTTCGGGGTGGCCGTTCTTTCCCGTTACCCGATTAAAGATGTGAAACTCTTCCAACTGAAGAACCAGCCTTATGACTGGTATCATGAGGAATTTAAAAGACCTGATGCGCTAGAGTTAGGGCGGCGACAAGCCTCTGAAACTCTTTTCAAATTTGAACCAGTCCGTGAAGTGAAGGTGGGAGGGAGGGCCTTCACTCAAGTGGATCTTCACGTGCCGGGCATCCCGCTCGAGACGCTTTCTGTAATCAACGTCCACCTCGAGATCAAAACCACCCCGATGGAGAGACAGAAACAGCTCGAGGAAATTCTCAGCCATATCAAAGGGATAAAAAACCCGGTCGTAATGGCTGGTGATTTTAATAGCTCTGCGCTGGATGTCAGCGCGACCTCCTTTAGACGTTTTTTAAAGAACACCGCCACCTCGCCCTCACGGCTTCTTTCAGCAGGGCTTTTTGTCGCTAAGACGACGGGAATCAGTCAGTTCCGTAGTGCTTTTAATGGGATTAAGAATCTAGCGAACCCGATCGCCTGGAACATCCCAGTGGTCTTTCCTAATAAAACGCGCACCCTCTTTACGACGATCAAGAAATTCCGTTTTGATGATGGAGGTGCTTTTGATTTCCGTGGTGATCCGGCGCGTTCTAGCCGTGGAAAAGGAGGTCTACTTTCTAACTCGAACCAGCGGCAACTTTACAAGGGCTTCACCTACACCTTTTCAGTGCCACGCTCGATCTCAGTGATCGGTTGTGCGCGGCTTGATTGGATTTTTGTAAAATCCTTCCTCACTCATCCGCGTGATAAAAAGGGGTCTTACCGACTGGCCCCACACTTCGGAGAAACCTTAGATCAGGTAAATCTAGCGATGAAGGAGACATTCTCTGATCATCATCCCATCACGACGGTCCTCCCTCTCCGAGAAGTTGTGGAGACTCGCTAAAGTGGGATTTGGCCTCAGCTCTTAGAGTACAGCTAGTTCACGAAGCTGCCGGGTGGCTGTGCCGGCGAAGTCCCGATTCGCGGCGGGTGAGGCGGGGGAGGGGTGTAGAATTTTACCCACTTGCTGCCTTTCTGTTTTTACCGTGAGCAACTTCTTCTCCGCGAAGGCTCCGATGCCGATGAGCAATTCCGGCTGGAGAATCTCCACACAGCGGGCGAGGTGCCTGAGGCAAGCTCTCTCCACCGGCTCCATACAATCACGCGGGAGTTTATCTGGGGTGATATTAGCCCCCGTATCCTTCATCCAGACCAGCGGGCAGAAATTTGTCACGAAGTGCTGGCGGAAGAACTGCTCGGCAGTCTGAAAATGCTCGGCAAAGAGTCCCCAGAGACGGCGGCCTGAGACTTCTGAACGCTCGCAGGCGAAGCCCGTGACGGGCCGTTTTTTATGCTCGGGCTTAGGCTGATTTACCGGGCCAGAGATCCCCATCCAGTCGCGCACGTGAGCGATCTCACCAAAGGGAACTCCCGTTTGTGTCATCCCATAAGGACCGGGGTTCATCCCGAGGAAGAGTGCTTTTTTGGCCCCTTTTCCAAAGCGGACCAAGTACTCGCAGTGGCGGTCCCAAGCATACTCGAGCGGGTTATAAGTGCAGGCGACTGGGTCGGGAAACTTCAGGCCACGGAGTTCCTTGCGTAAGTCGTCAGCCGCTTGGATCAGGGCCTTGCTCATAACGCGTGTTTTTTAAGGTCAGCAAGGTCTACGAATTCCAGCGCCACGACTGAGGTGGCATTGAGATCCACCTTCGGGGCGCAGCCATGGTCTAGAGCTTCCTTCCAACGCAGCGTGCAGAGGCACCAGTGGTCACCTGCTTTTAGGCCGGGGAAAGAGAACTCAGGGTGCGGGGTGCTAAGATCATTTCCTTGCTTCTGGCTGAAGGCCAAAAACTCCTCTGTCATGACCGCGCAGACGCAGTGCAGGCCACGATCACCAGCCCCCGTGCGGCAGCAGCCATCACGGAAAAACCCCGTCATGGGTGAGGTGGAGCAGGTGGCGAGCTCCTCGCCGAGGACGTTAAGATTGGACATGAGGAGAATGTGAGAGCAAGAGAATGGTCTGGCAA
This sequence comes from uncultured Verrucomicrobiales bacterium, assembly GCA_937928425.1. Classification (GTDB taxonomy): domain Bacteria; phylum Verrucomicrobiota; class Verrucomicrobiia; order Verrucomicrobiales; family Akkermansiaceae; genus SW10. The sequence goes on along the minus strand of CALFVL010000131.1, from coordinate 237 downwards.
GATGGATTAGTCGGGGCTTCAATGTGGCGTGAAGTTGCCGAGCTGGGTGATGGGAGAATTTCTGGGGACCTTTTTATTGGTCTTGATCGGCTGTGGGAGTGTGTGTGTTGCCGTAGCCAACGGGTAAGAGGGTGGCGACAGTTCGCAGCATAGAAGGTATCGTTGTAGAGAACGTTACTGTGCGCGTACACGAAAATTCGCCAGGTTTCCTCGGTAGGACGTGGTGCATGGCCAGAG
>CALFVL010000130.1 GCA_937928425.1 uncultured Verrucomicrobiales bacterium | reverse complement strand
AGGCGGTCTTCGAGAGATTTTTCATCCGTGAAGAGGAGGAGGCCCTCGGAGTCCATATCAAGGCGGCCAAGCGGAAGGCACTTTGGCGGGAAGTTGAATTCCTTTAAGGTGCGTTGGCCTTCATCACCGGGGTTGGCATTAAATTGGCTGAGGACTCCGTAGGGTTTATTAAAGGCGATGAGCATTTGGTTTTCTTTTATGAGAGGAGGGTGATGAGGCTGGCGGCGAGGCCGATGAGTCCTCCACAGACGCCACCCCAGACGACGAGCCAGCCGAGGTGGGTGCGGATCATGTGCTGGATGATATTTTTTACCATTTGGGGGCTGAGTTCTTCTAGGCGTTTTTCAACGATGAGGTTGACGCGTTCTAGGAGCGCGGAGTGGTCTCCTGAGCCGGAGATGAGTTTTTGGAGTTTTTGTTGGAAGTCGTCTGAGCCGGTGATGCTTTTTACGGCCTTTCTCATTTCACTGATGAATTTAGGCTGGATGGGGTCTAGGGCGGAGGCTCCGCCGAACATGTTTAGGGCGGCGCCGAGCTTTGATTTCATGACGCTGTCCTTGAGGGCCTCGAAGGAGGGGCTGAGGTCTACGGAGTCAATGAGGGGGGAGAGGTCAGGGGATTTTTGGGTGCTTTCGTGAAAGAAGCGAGTGATGTTTTCTTGGGTGAAGAACTGCTGCATGATGAGGCTCTGGATGCCTTCTTTAAAGTCTTCAAAGCGGGAGGGAATGACGCCGGAGCCGTAGAAGCCGGGGACTTTTTCAAAGAGCATGTGGATGGCGAGCCAGTTGGTGAGGGCGCCGGAGAAGGCGAAGAGGCCGATGTTTAGGATGGGGGCGCGATAGGGTGGGCTGAGGATGAGTCCTAGGATGATGAGGAGGAGGGCGCTGAGGTTGGTGATGAGGCTCTTGTTAAGGAGCGGTCTAGTGGGACGGGTGGGACGGGTGGGACGGGTGGGACTGGAGAGTGAAGGGGCAGGCACGTGGTCTTTAGAGAGTATTTTGGGTTCTTCTTCGATCAATTTTTTTTGGGGGGACTGGGCGGACTTAGACCGAGATGAGCTCTAGGCCGAGGGGGGTGAAGGCCTGAAAGTCTGCGGTGTTCCGGGTGGCGAGTTTTCCGCCATTGAGAAGGGCGGTGGTGGCGATCATGGCATCAGTTTTACGCTTTCTGGCGCGCCCGGTGGAGTTGAAGAGGAGGGCGGATTCTATGGCGAGGTGAGAGTCAAAGGGGATGGGGGCGAGGTCTAGAATGAGTTCTATTTCTAGGACCTGCTGAGGGAGCACGGGACCAGCTAAAAATTCATACCAAGTGATACTGCTGACGCAGAGGGTCTCATGGCTCTCGATCTGGCTGGTGATCCAGTTTTTAGCCTTAAGATCGGCATTGGTGAGTGCGATGAGGATGTTGGTGTCGAGATGAGTCATGAGGGGCTGCGGTCAAAGGCGTTTTCGCGGTCTTCACGGTAGTCGCTGAGGTATCGCTTAAGGGCTTTTTTCTGGTCTTGATCTACGGGCTTGAGGCGGGCGAGGGCGGCTAGTTTTTTCTGGATGAGGGATTGTTTTTCTATGTGATCATTGCCTTGGGTCTGATTTTTCAGTCCGAGGCGGAGGGCCTCGGCAGCGACGTCTTTCATTTTCCGCTGCTCGCGAGCTGCTTTGAGCTTGATTTCAATGACGAGGTCATTGGGCAGGTCGAGGGTGGTTTTCATTTAGCCAGTAAACCAGCGAAGCATTTTTCTGTCAAGATTGCGAAGTGGCCTTATGAGCGGAGTTTCCGGCTTTGTGAGAATTGGAAAAAGACGGCGGCAAGGGCGATGGTGGCACCGAAGAATTCACGAGTGAGTTCAATACGTGGATCATCTGCCGACATGGAGTTCTGGGTCATGCTGAAGGGTTTCTCGCCGAAGAGATTATCCCAGAGTCCGGGGCCGGAGAGGGACATCTCTATGAGGCAGGCGAGGGTGGCGAGGGCGAAGAAGTAGAGGGGGAGGCTTTGGAAATTAAGCCGGATGAAGCTGGCACCGATGATGGCGTAGAAGAGGAGCCAGAGGGCGGCGTCTAGGGAGGAGGGGTTATGATAGATGCCGGGGTCGACATCGTTATACTGGAAGTAGGCGAAGAGGAAGAAGAGGGCGGCGAGGGTGTAGTTCAGGGTCTTCATTTCGGTGGAATTACTTATTGAGTGATACTTGCGATAAGTTAAGTTCTTTTTGATGTCACGGAAGGTCTTATTTGTCTGTACGGGGAACACTTGTAGGAGTCCGATGGCGGAGGGGGTTTTCCGTAAATTAGCTAAGGAGGCTGGGGTGAAAGATATGGAGGCGAGCTCGGCGGGGGTGGCGGCACAGCCGGGGAGTGCAGCGAGTGCTGAGACGCTGACAGTTCTGAAGAAGCAGGGAGTTCACTTAGAGGGCTTCCAGAGTGAAATGGTGAGTGATACGGTGCTGGAAGAGGCTGAGGCGGTGTTTTGCATGACGAATGGGCATTTGGAAATGTTAGAAATGATGCACCCTGAGTATGAGGAAAAATACCATCTGGTGTGTGACTTCGTAGAGGTAGACGGGAAGGTGGGTGTGGATGTGCCAGATCCGATAGGGATGGGGCGCGAGGCTTATGAGCTGACTTCTGAGGTGCTGAATGAGGCGATCGCTGGGGTGTTGGCTTTTTTGGAAAGTCGTGAGAGTTCAAAGTGAGCGCTTGCCATTTCTCCGATGAGGAGGCAGGGAAGGGGGGTCCTTATGAGTGCTAATGCCATTCGAATTGCTGTTGGGGCCGATCACGGCGGAGTTGAGTTAAAAAACGCCATCGTGGAGGTGCTGAAAGGTGCAGGCCATGATGTGGTGGATTATGGCACTCATACTACGGATTCCGTGGATTATTCCGATTACGCGAATGAGGTGGGAAGAGCAGTGAATGAGGGCCGTGCAGAGCGGGGTGTTTTGGTATGCACTTCTGGTGTGGGGGTATGCCTCGCGGCGAACCGCTTCCGTGAGGTGAGGGCTGCCAATGTGCGCACGGTTGAGGAGGTGAAAATTACCCGCTCCCATAACGATGCCAATATTCTCTGCTTAGGGCAGTCAGTGGTGGCGACTGAGGTGGGCTTAGAAATGGTGGAGGTATTTTTAGAGACCGCCTTTGAAGGGGGGAGGCATGAAGCCCGCTTGTGCAAGGCTTCTGGGTCCCGCTTAGCGATGACGGATTCTGAGGTTTTTCAGGCGATCGTGGGGGAGGAGAAGCGCCAGCGTAGCCACATCGAGCTGATTGCTTCTGAGAATTTTTGTAGCCCAGCGGTGATGGAGGCGCAGGGTTCTTTATTAACCAATAAATACGCGGAGGGTTATCCGGGCCGGCGTTGGTATGGGGGCTGCGAGAATGTGGATGTGGTGGAGGAGTTAGCGATCCAGCGCCTCAAGGAGCTCTTCGGCGCGGAGCACGCGAATGTGCAGCCGCATTCTGGAAGTCAGGCAAATACTGCGGTTTATTTTGCGGTGCTCCAGCCGGGTGATAAAATCCTTACGATGGATCTCGCTCACGGAGGTCATTTGACCCACGGGCACCCTGCGAATTTCTCGGGACGCCTCTATGATGTGACTCATTACGGGGTGAGTGCGGAGGATGAGGCGATCGACTATGATGCCCTGGAGGCACAGGCTAAGGAGGTGCAGCCAAAACTCATCACGTGTGGAGCGAGTGCTTACTCTCGGGTCATCGACTTCGAGCGGATGGGGCAGATCGCGCAGGCGGTGGGAGCTTACCTCTTTGTGGATATGGCGCATATTGCAGGACTGGTGGCGGCAGGAGTGCATCCTAGTCCGGTGCCACACGCGGATTTTGTCACTTCCACCACTCATAAATCACTGCGTGGACCACGGGGTGGGGTGATCTTATGTAAGGAGAAGTATGCTAAAAAGATCGATGGGCGCGTCTTCCCCGGAGTGCAAGGTGGTCCCCTGATGCACGTCATAGCGGCGAAGGCAGTGTGCTTTGGTGAGGCTCTTAAGCCCTGCTTTAGGGAGTATCAGGAGCAGGTGGTAAAAAATGCCCGTGCGATGTCTGCGGCCCTTGCGAAGAATGGCTACCGCATCGTTTCTGGTGGCACTGATAATCATGTTTTCATGGTGGATCTCCGCCCCGTAGGGCTGGATGGTTCCATTGTCTCAGACACCTTAGACAAGGTAGGGATTACCGTGAATAAGAATTCGATCCCCTTCGATGAAGCTGGGCCGATGAAGCCGAGCGGTATCCGGATTGGCACGCCTGCGGTGACCACCCGGGGGATGAAAGAGGGCGATGTGGAAACGGTGGCAGAGCTGATTCATGAAGCACTACAAGCCCGTGAAGATGAGGCGCAACTGGCCAAGATCCGAGAGAAGGTCTTCGCTTTCAATGCGGACTTCTTAATGCCTTGGTAAAGTGCCCAGGGAAGGGAGGCGTTTTTCTCGCTCACTCATTTGGTCTTATCTCGGGGTGATCATCCTCTCAAAGACTAGTGCAACTCATCATCAAGATTATAGCTCCGTTTTCTGGGGCCTCTTCAGGGAAAAGTTCTCTACTCTTTGTATTTCTTAGCGGCTGCAAGAGAAGCTGATTTTCCCCGAGCGATTTCTTTTCCGTTACGATCGATCAGGATGTAGGAGGGGACACTCATACGTCCATTCGGGAAATAGGGGGTAATGAGGTGTTTTTCGGCGGTGTCGTCCTTTGTGATGATGGGCCATGGTTGCTCGAATGATTTGGCCCAGGTCGCAGCATCGTCTTCAGTGCTGTCTCTGGAAAGATGGATGAGTTCTAAGTTTGGATCGTTAGCAATTTCCTCGTTGTAAAGCTCCGCTAACTGCGGGGCACTTGATTTACAGGG
>CALFVL010000129.1 GCA_937928425.1 uncultured Verrucomicrobiales bacterium | reverse complement strand
TGGCCGAAAGGAATCGCGCTCAACTGCCGCCAAACTTCCCGCTGAAAAGCACTCCCCCTCGCATCCAGCGGAACTGTAAAGACCTCCCGCTCCCCCGCAAAGTACTCCGCCAACTCCGCCTCCGCCTGATTAAGGAACTGATCCCTAGGGTTTTCTTTTAGCGATCTCGTCCGCTCCACCCGATGTCCAAAATATAAGCCAGACACCCCCTTCTTAGAACTTAGGATAATCAGCTTACCCACCGGACTTGTGATTTCCCGAAACGCCAGAGAATGCTCCGGCGCACGATCTTTAGGCTTAACTTTCTTATCCCCTTTAGGTTTCGACTTCATCCCATTCCCCCTCCGCTCTTTTCCGAAATATTTCTCACTCCGATAACGCAGCCACACTCGTAAAGATTCCGGCACCTCCTCCCGTTCAGCCTTCGTCAACTCCTCATAGGACACTAAAGCCCGCTCTCTCTCACGGCGACATGCCGAATTCTCATGCGCATCCCACTTCTTTCTCGCTTCCCTGATTTTTCGGCACGTTTCCTTAATCAAATCAGCCCGCTTTGTCATCTCGACCACCTTAAACCTGAGCCCTTTGAAAAAAAATCAAAAAACTTCGAACGAAACCCCGACTCGAGGGTCTATTCATGCGTAACCAGCGGTAAAACGCCAGTTCTCATATAGGGTGAACAGCTAATTGCACCGACTCCACGAGTGTGGAACCTCGAAACGCAATGTTCTTTTAGCCGCCGGAATTTTCTCAGGAAGGTTCCGGCGGTTTTCTTTGTAGCTCATTGCTCCTCTCCCAACTTACCAAATCTCCCCCCTCTCACTTCTTCCCCAGCGCAAAAAAACGCATCATCCTCTCCCCCTGCTAAAACAACCCCTCGTGCGTCCCACAGTGCAGCCCCAATCGACTCCCCTAAATCCACCTCCCTCCTCGCCTTCCTGATTTTCCGGCACCATTCCTTAATCAAATCGGCCCGCTTTATCATCTCATCCACCTTAAATCTGAGCCCTTTTAAAAAATCTAAAAAACTTCGAACGAAACCCCGACTCGAGAGTCTATTCATGCGTAACCAGCGGTAAAACGCCAGTTTTCATATAGGGTGAACAGCTAATTGCACCGACTCCACGAGTGTGGAACCTCGAAACGCAATGTTCTTTTAGCCGCCGGAATTTTCTTAGGAAAGTTCCGGCGGTTTTCTTTGTAGCTCATTGCCCCTCTCCCAACTTACCAAATCCCCTCCTCTCACTTCTTCCCCAGCGCAAAAAAACGCCTCATCCTCTCCCCCTACTAAAATTATCCCCCCAGCGTATGACGGAGCCGCCACGATCGCCTCCCCTAAATCCACCTTCCTCCTCGCCTTCCTGATTTTCCGGCACCATTCCTTAATCAAACCAGCCCGCTTTATCATCTCATCCACCTTAAATCTGAGCCCTTTAAAAAAAATCAAAAAAACTTCGAACGAAACCCCGACTCGAGGGTCTATTCATGCGTAACCAGCGGTAAAACGCCAGTTTTCATATAGGGTGAACAGCTAATTGCACCGACTCCACGAGTGTGGAACCTCGAAACGCAATGTTCTTTTAGCCGCCGGAATTTTCTCAGGAAAGTTCCGGCGGTTTTCTTTGTAGCTCATTGCTCCTCTCCCAACTTACCAAATCCCACCCTCTCACTTCTTCCCCAGCGCAAAAAGCGTCCCATCCTCTCCCCCTACTAAAATTATCCCGCCAGCGTATGACGGAGCCGCCACGATCGGCTCCCCTAAATCCACCTTCCACAGTAACTCACCCTCCTCTAAGCCCAGCGCATACACGCGCCCATCGCTCGAACCGCACACTAAGGCATTAGAGAAAATAATCGGCGAGCTCTCCACCCGCCCTCCCGTCTTAAACTTCCAGATCCCCTCCCCCGACTCTCGCGAAATCGCATGAATCCTCTTATCACGCCCCCCGATGTAAACTCGCTCCTTATCCACTGCCGGTGCCGCCATAAAAGGAAAATTACGATCATGGTAACGCCACCCCAAGTTCTCGTCTCCCAAGCTCGCACCCATCACACAATTTGAGTGGTCTCCCCACGCCACAAAATTCCCCTCCGTCCCCACTGTCGAGACAATAGGCGCCTCGCCTTGGATGGTTTTCAATGCCACCCCCGTCGCCAGATCTAAAGTATAAAGAACATGGTCACACCCTCCGAAAATCACAAACTTCCCCTCCACCACTGCCGGAGTTCCATTAATCGGACTCCCCGTCTCATGCTTCCAAACTAAGCTCCCATCACTCGCCTTCAGAGCGCGGCACACCCCATCATAACCATTCAGAATCACCCACCACCCCTCCCCACTCGGACTCCTCGTGACATTCACCCCAGCGGTAATCTTATCATCAGTCTCCACCTTCCAACGCGTCTCCCCATCTTTCAAATCTAAAGCATACAAGCAGCCATCTTCACAGCCGATAAACACCACCCCATCCTGAATTGCCGGAGCCGCCTCGAAGCTCTGCTCAAACTCCCTCTGCCATTTTAGTCTCCCGGTCTCCAGCCCCACCGCCATCAAAAACCCTGCACTATTCCCAAAAACCACCAAGTCATTCTCAACAACCGCCTCACCCACAATCGCCCCCTCAGTCTCAAGCATCCACCTCAGCCCCCACCGCCCTGACAAAGCCACACCCACCTGCCCAGAAAGACCAACTCCACCTCGGGTAATCGGCCAACTCTCCCGCACCCCCTCCTTCACCACCTCCTCCTCATCGCCACGGCAAGACAACACCACGAAACTCAAAGCCACGAAAATAAGCAATCTCATACCCCCACCCTGCCATAAGATAAAAATTAGCCAAGCCAAGCCCTGCAACGGCTCATCACATCAAACTCCCGTCAAAGCCCGCTCATAAAGCCTCTTGAAATCCCCCACCCCTAATGCGCGGGGATTAAACTTCCCAGTCCACTGCCTCGCCGCCTCCACCGCCAACTGCTCGATTTTTCCTACCTCCACCTCCACTGGCTCCCACTCCACCAAGGCCCTCAGCCCCTCCACCCATTCCACCAGATTCGGCCTAAGCCTCTCATAAATCGCCCCTACCTCCCCCTCATTCCAGCGCATCACCTCCGGCAACACCGTCATCACCGCCCGCCCATGTGCCAGCCCAAAATTCGCCGTCAGTGGATTCGCCATCGCATGAGCTGCGCCCAACATACTCGCCTCGATCGCCCTCCCTGCCAAGGCCGCCCCAATCAGCATCTCCCCCCGCTGGGCTAAACTCGCCTCCCCTCTTAAAACCGCCTCCATCACCGGCTCCATCCTCCGAAATGCCTCGCAGGCATATCCCTGTGACTCCTCAGTCCGGACGCGGCACACCACACTCTCCACAGCATGAGACAGCGCATCCAGCGCGGTCAACCTCGCCACCTCTAAAGGCATAGACTCCGTCAACTCTGGATCTAAAATCACCACCTTAGCCAAAGCCCTCACATCCCCACACGCCATCTTCTCACCAGAACCATCCCGGCTCAGAATCGCAAAGCTCTGGCACTCACTCCCCGTCCCCGCCGTCGTCGGAATCGCCACAAAAGGTAACATCGCGCCCCTCCCCCTTCCCCTCCCCTCATAGTCAGACATCACTCCACCCCCACTCAGTAAAAATAAAATCCCCTTCGCCGTATCCAGCGCACTGCCACCACCCAGCCCCACCACCACATCCGGGTTCATCGCACGGGCAAACTCCGCGCATCTTGCCACCTCTGACTCCGTTGGATTCTCCTGCACCTCCTCATAGACCTGCACCTCCTCCACTGCCTCCGCCTCGGCCAAGCCTTGCAACACCCGTTCCACATGACCAGCCCTCACTATTCCCCCATCGGTCACCACTAGGACCCTCCCAGTCACCAAGGAAAACAGCTCAGCTAGAGAACCCGCTCCAAAAAAAAGCTCCTGAGAGAAATCACCCATACCACGTAAGCCCCACGATTCCTAAATTATAAAGCGCATGTAACACCATTCCCGGCACCACCGACTGGCTCCGTAAGTAAAGCACCGCCGTCCCCACCCCTAACAAAAACACCGGCACAAAAGCAATCGCCGGATGCACCACCGCAAAGACTAAAGCACTCCCAAAAATAGCCCCCCTTCGTGACCAAAAAGCCCCCATCGTCCGACACATAAAACCTCGGAAAAGCAACTCCTCAAAAATCGGTGCAGCCACCACCGTTAATAAAATCAAAAGCAGCGGATTCCACTCTAGCGCCCCCCTCCCGATCTCCCCAAAAACACCCGTCTCTAAAAAACAAGTCCACCCCACCCCCACCAACACACAAAGCACAGTCCACAGAGCAGTCTCCATCACTACCCGCCTCTTAGCGATCCCTAAGACCCCATCAGAAAAATCCGGAAGCGCTATCTTTTTCCGCCTCACCAGTAAGCGAGTAAAAAGCCATGCCGCCACCCCGCCTCCTACAAATGACAAAAGCACCAGCCCCTGAGACATCGCCCATCCTAAAACCCCAAAAAACACCATCAGACTTTGCACCACAAAAAACACCATCACCGCCCACAGGCCATCATCCACTCCCCAGCTCTCAGGCTCCTCTTCCACCGGCTCCATTAAATAACTAAAACTCACCTCCCGCCGCTGCCAAATCGCCTCCCCTAAAAACCAAAAAATCACCAGCGCACTCACCGTAGGCCATACCCAGCCCTGCCATAAAATTGCCCCAAAAACTCCCGCCATCAACATCGCAGCATACATCCTGCCCGAAGACACCGTCACCGCTTCTCCAGAAGCCGCATCCGGTAACTTCGGCCTCCCCATCACCACTCCACTCATCACTCTTCCCAGTACCCACACCCCTAAAATTGCTGCCAAATATCGCCACAGCTCTGCAAACTGAAAAATCCCACTAAAGCCCACCATCAACACCAGCACACCTGCTGCCAAACTCGTCGCCACCATCCGCCATAAGCCCTCGCGACGTTTAAAATAAGCCGCCACCGGAACCGGTAAATTATAAATCATCCAGCCCCCCTTCGCCTCCGACCTTAACAACTGCGGCGCAGTCACCAAGCTCGCATAAGCACCCCCTGCAAAAGCCAAGGCACACACCCCTGCCGCCGTCACAGACTGCACCATCGCAGGATTCGCGAGCACTTGATACCCCACGATCAATAAAGGCACCAAAATAACCTGCACCGCCAAAGTCCGATCTCGTAACAACAATAAAGCTTCAAATCTCAAAAGACTCCCACCTCGTAAACTCGCCTCCTTCACCCCGCGCTCCTCCGTCTGTAAACCATTCCCAGAAAGCCAACCACTCCGCATAAACTTCCCTGCCAAAAAACACCCCCCAAAACCCAAAATCACCGCCCCCACCAAGGCCGCAGAAACCCAAACACCCAACGGCGAAATCAACACCTCTCCCCACGGCCGCCCCAATTCACCTGGGACTCTCACCGCCAACCAATCGACCCACGGAAAAGAACCCTCCCTCGCAAAACAAGCCGCCAAAATCGCATAAAATGACAACAAGCCGAAAAGCGAAAAAACCATCTGTGCATTCCTTAAAATCCACCTCGGTGCTCTCGCCCTCATCCAGGTATCCAAGAAAACCTCCACCCCTGAAACCGCCACTGACACCAGCAAAGTCACCCCCAATGCGAAGCACCCAGAAAAGAGAACTCCATCCCCACTCGCGATCAGTAAATTCGTCAACAGCGGCCATAAAAACAAATAAGCGAGAGGACGGATCAACACACTCGCAATAAAAGACCCCACCAATAACTCTCCCCCCCTCAGTGGTAAGGTGAAAAGCCACTCCTGATGATCACTCGTCGCCGCGAGATTCTTCTGACGAATCGCCATCGGCATAAATAACAAGGCCAATAACAAGCCGATAAAAATCATCCCCATCAAACGGGCAAAGCGCTCCCTCGGACCGCCTTCCAACTCCCGCAGAGTGATCTCCCCATTCGCAAGGCGTTCATAATTCCGAAAACCCGCGATCCCATTCTCCCGGAACTGGGCCAGCACCCCATCCACCTCCAGTTTGTCTAAGCCCATCCGCTCTCTCTCATACTCACTAAACCCTAAATACGATTTGATTCCTTTCCTCACCTCCTCATCACTCTGCCCCTCCCACTTTGGCGCGCTCTCCACCACCCTCTCAAAGGTTAGATTCCCCACCACCCCTTCCTCATGCGCTAAGACCCGCTCCGCATAAGTCTCAATCATCATCTGAGTCATTAAAAATGACTGAACTAAAAACATCAGCCCTAAGACTACGAATAAGCCCGACCTCCGTCTATTTTTCTCCAACGTCGGCGCACGGAAGCGGCGATCACTCCTCCCCAACCAGCCTAAGCTGTGCCGAAAGCGCTCCCACTCCAGCCTTAAAATAGCCCTCACTCCAGCGCTAAACATCACCCACCTCCCCCTCACCCGTCAGCGCGAAAAACACCTCTTCTAAGCTCTCCACTCCTGCCTCTTTTTTCAAAAAGTCCACCGTCCCCTCTCCCACCAATTTCCCCCGATTCATCACCACACAGCGATCGCAGATCCGCTCCGCCTGATCTAACAAATGAGTCGAATACAGCACCCCCGTGCCCTTCTCTACATAAGTCCGCACCACCTCCAGAAAAGAACGAGTCGCTACCGGATCCAGCCCATTCGTCGGCTCATCCATAATGAGTAAATCTGGCTCATGCAGCGTCGCCATTAAAAACGCTAACTTCTTCCGCATCCCTTTAGAATAATTCGCCGCAAACTCCCCTAAATCCTCCACCAAGCCCAACTTCCCCCCCACCTTCTCAACATGACCTTCAATCACCTCAGGAGACAGCCCCCTCACCTTCCCCACAAATTCCAGTAGCTCGATCCCGCGCAAATGATTCTGAAAATTCGGCTCATCCGGTAAATAACCCACCCTCTTTTGCACCTCACTGCGCTCAGAAAAACAATCCATCCCAAAGAGCGATAACTCCCCAGAGCTCTGCCTCATCATCCCCATTAACATCCTCACCGTCGTCGTCTTCCCAGCCCCATTCGGCCCCAATAAGCCCATAATTTCTCCCGCCCCCAGCTCAAAACTCAGACGGTCCACCGCACAAAAATTCCCAAACGAACGAGAAACATTCTCAAGGCAAAGAACCGAAGAATCAAAAGTCACCGCAGTAAAATACCCCCCAGCTCACGCGCGTAAAGCCTTCACTTCCGCAGAGAAAAAATCGTGCCCCCTAAGAAAACCCACTGAGATCACCCTGAATCGCTCGGCGGTGATACAGAAACTCAAAGAGATTTCCCTCATGCGGCTGCTCCCACTGCACCCGGTTCGTCGGGAAGGCACCGATGTTTAACCTCTCGATGTCTGGGCTCAGCATCAACTCCTTAATCCATGACTGATCCTCCGTAAAAGCACTCACCACCAAGGTCTCCCCGATACTTCCCAACATTTCCTCCTGTGGCATCTCCACCACACTCGCATAAGGAAACATAAACTCCGTATTCGCCAGCGCATGCTCCCTCCCCTCACAAGATACCAAAGTCGGACAAAGGTAAGTTTGGTCAAATGCCTCCACCTTCCGCTCTCCACCTCGGAAAGCCGCAGTCACATCACGCGCCCCCCCTTCTTTTAACAAGCTCTCAATCATCCCATCGATCCCCTCCGCCATCGCCGGATTTGCAAAGCCACATAAAAGAGCATCTGCATCATCCCGGGCCAGTGGCCTAATTTCTGCCAAGCTCGCCGCTAAAGCCTCCGCAATCTCCTCACCATGTGACGGCACTAAGATCGCCGACGTATTGATACAACTCCGCCCCCCATTTGCCGAAATCGAAGTCACCAAAACATCAATAAATTCCTCCCAGCGATCAATGTAGTCCTCCCCGATCAGCACCTTAGAACGCCCCGTCCCATGGACCTGGATCTTCGGGAAAGGAGCATACTTCCGCACCGTCACATCAGAGCCGAAGGCGATCCCCGCCCCACAGGAAGTGAGTAGCGTATCCCCCCCTTCATGAGTCGTCGGATAGTAGCCAAACGCCTCCTTTGGAAAACCCGCCTGAATCATCGCCTGCACGATCCGTAGCGGCGTAAAAGGATCTTCCCTGCCCGGCTTTAAAAGCACCGGAATTTTCATCACCAAAGCCGGCAACCACAGCGAGTTCACCGCCGGAGCATTACTCGGAAGTGATACCCCCAGTGAGCTCGTCACCGGATAATAATTCACCGCCAAATCACCCACCTGCGTCATCCCCTGATCAAAAATCTCCAGAGACATTCCCCGCGTTAATCCGCCGATCACCGTCCTGATCTGAGACATCGCCGCATGAATCTTCCCCATATTCATCCTCACTAAAGTATGAGGTAACCTCGTCAAGGCCGACAGCGACTCCACATAATCATCTGGCCCCTGAAGCACATCACCACAAGGTAAGTCCGCATTCATAAACAGCTCTGCCGCCGCCTCACAATAATCCGCTAAATTTTCCGCTGGGATCGCATCCAGTGCGGCCTTCGCCTCCGCCACCCGTAGTAAATCTCGGCGGATCAAGCCCGGATTTGCGGTATGCGTCGCCACCTTCTCATTTAACTCCACCACATCGGCAGACTCATAAACCTCACCTAAGCGTAAAATCGGAATTTCCATCATCGTAAAAACCTAATAGACCCCCTCGATCACCGCCTTAGAGCCACTCTGAAATGGCCTCACATCCCCCACCCCATCCCACGGGAACTCCTCACACTCAGGGCGCCGAATCGCCTCATCCCGCTCTAAAAAACGGGGCATAAAAAACTCCTTCGTCATCGTCGTCAGCTCCACTCGGCCATACTCCCCATAGCCCACCACCTCTCTAGGATCATCAGGACTCACCACCCTGAGAATCGCCCGTGGCTGAGGTGCGTAATAAGTCAGAGAATACTCCCCCACCTCCCGCTTCTTAGAAATCGCCAAGCCCATCAGGGTATTCCCATAAGTCGGCGCATAATTGATCTTCCCCTCTAGCACCTCCTCTTGAATAAATTTCACATACTGTGGAGTCATCGTAGTTCCTCCTGCAAAGACACCACGAATCCCCGCATCAGCCAGTGACATCCGTAGAGATAAACTCTCTAGCAAACGCGGCGTCGTAAAAAGACACTGAATGTCACGATGACGGAGAATCGTCACCGCCTGGTCAATGACATGCTCCTGATACACCTTCGCCATCTGCATCTCCCCCATCCCAATCAGCCTCTTCACCCAGCGCGGATCTAGATCGATGAAATAACACGCTCCTCCACGAATATTTGCCAAATGCTCGATCGCCATCCGTAGCCGCCTCGGCCCCGTGGGCCCCACCATGAGCCAATTCGCCCCCTGCGGGAAAAAGTCTGGCCCATAATGCTCAGAAAACTCCGTGTAATCCGTCTTATAATCATCCCACCCGATCCTCTGCTTCGGCATCCCCGTGGTCCCCCCTGTCTCAAAAACATTATACGGCCTCCCCTCGAAAGCCCTCGGGATAAACCTAGCCGGATCTTCCTTTCTCAAAACCTCATCATCAAAATTATCAAAATGTAGTAAATCCGCGAAGCCCTGCACCTTCTCCCTCGGATCCCACCCCGCCCTCTTTGCCCAGTCTAGCCAATATGGACAACCCGTCTCAGGGGAGAAGTGCCAACTGATCATTTCGCGAGTTTGAGCATCAACTTGCGCCTTCGCTTCTTCAACAGTGAGAGGGGAACTCATAAAATATAGAATCAAAAAATTAGACTGCATTAGAACTAACCTAAGTCCCCACTCCCACAAGAAGGACTTTCCCAAAAAAGCACCCCTCGCGACAAAGTCAGTGATCGTAGACTCACTCCGCCCACAGAAACTCAGCCCTATAGAAAACACCCCAGCGACCGACGGCCACATCGACTACTCAGGCAGACCGGCCCTCTCGCTAATGATAGAGCAGATGAGTCAATACACCCTCAGCAGACTAGCTCCATCTAAGCGATTTCTAAAAGTCAGCTACGATTTTAGAAACTTCTCTAAGATCTTAAAACGCTGCCGCACACTTGGTCCACCCCAGTGACCTCGCTCACTCGAGAGAAAAAAGGAGGCAGTAAAAATCACTAGGACTCAAGCGCCCTATCTTCAAAATTAAAAAAATAAGTCCCTAGAAATAACTTGGAGTATGATGCCAAGTTATGACTAAGGACTTTTTGATGATTAGCTCAGTCTCGACTAACGCTTCCTGCGAAGGAATGCTAGGCTACCGAGACTAAGAAGAAGGGCAGATGAAGGCTCAGGAATAGCCTGAAAGTTCACGTTGTCGATAATTCCTCCTATGGAAGTAGGATCTGCGACTTCAAAGCGGATGGCAATGAAGTCGAAGTCTTCGATATTATTAGTCCCGAAGTTTAAAGTGATTTGGCCGTTCGTGGTAGCCCCTGCAACTCCAGTCGTGGTA
>CALFVL010000128.1 GCA_937928425.1 uncultured Verrucomicrobiales bacterium | reverse complement strand
GACGTGGATCCAGCGGATCGAGTAGTTTGTCCCCCAAGAGTCACTGACTGCGATCTCATTTGTGGTTTCATTGTAACCTATGATCATGCAAATGTGAAAATTCCCTTTCGCACCCATTTTAGGAGCGTTTTGTTCAGCTTCAGTTGAAATTTTAGCGCTATAAGCTGTCCAATCAGTAACTTTTTTCCGATCGCGGGTGCGAGTGTTTGCGATCTGATTATAGTTGGGGAGGCTACACATTTGCCAAAGGATAGGTACTCCTTTTTCGATGTAGCGCTTCAGTTTCTTCGGTGCTAGGGATTTTAACGAGATTTCTCGGGCTGTCCGCCCTCCCTTACTCCGAGTGGTGAAGGCGACTTCGTCGTAGAGTTTTGCCGTATTTGTCCCAGATCCTCCGATTGTCGCAAGAGTAGCGAGCAGATACATATCAGCTGCGACTCCAGCGTGCCGCATCGCCCGTTCAAAGGTCGCAGGAGCACAGTAGCCTTTAGGTCCCTGATCCACCATGGGGATATCCTTCACGTAAACATCTCCATTTTTTTCTCGGATCACACTATTTTTCAGACGCTCCTTCATCTCGCCATCACTGATCCGTGATACCTTACCACCCCCATCTGCAAAGTCGCTGCTCACTACGCTAAGCCCTACATACTCCTCTTTCACATTTGCGAGGATGAATGCGTGCCCATTCCAATCCCAGCGCTTCACTGGATGGCTTTTATTACCTTGGCCGAGCATGCGCTGCTTCACTGGCTCTCCTAGCACCTGCGTAAGAGTGTGAGCGATGACAGCCTCATCGTAGTCCATCGCCCCTTTAAGAGTGCTACGGTCAATCGATTTGCCATTCTCTTTAAAGTGGTCTTCTCCTGATCCTACCGTGCTGAGTGAGTCACCTTTATTTGAAAAGATGATGGAAATCGAGTGGGTGTTTCCCTCATGGTCACCATAAGCTACGAGCGTTTTAGGGCTGGCACCCGCGATCTCATACTCAGAACGGGGATAGAGGCGATAACTACTGGTGTATGGAGTTTTTGACTCTAGGGGGAGTTTTAGGCGCTTTGCTACCGCATCTGCCGCTTCATCCCAGATTGCTCCTTTTTTTAGAAAGAGCGGATGGCCAAAAGCCTCGTTCACCTTCGTTGAACCTTGGACCCATTCTTCCCAAATTGCTTGGACCTCCTCCTTCGAACCTTTTGATAGGTCAGAAAGCGGAGTCTTGAATTTCTCACCATCCTCCCTCCGGAATAGAGCTATTTCATTAGTTAAAGAAAGTAACTCTGCTCTAACTTTCGTGGAGCCATCTTCACTCTCAAGAACAATATAAGATCCAGCTTTGAGAAGACCAGTGGTGAGAAAGAGGGCAGAAAGTAAAAGTGGCTTAAGAGGGGATTTCATACGAACACAGAGTTCTCTTAGCGAACTACATAACATAAAAAGGGCCTCTTTTCAAGAAAGAACAGAATTCCACTTTGAATGTTTAGGAAGATTTTTCGATTTTAGACAGGTCTGCGAATCTTCCTCTGTGAGATTTCTATTGCGACTGGGAACTCGTAGACTTACACTTTAGGAAGCTTGTGGGGGCGTTTTGGTTTCGACTGGATGCTTCTAGCGCTGGCTGCATGTAGAGGTTGATCGGTTGGCCTCTTTAAAAAGCCGTTCAAAACAAATAATTGCAGACTCTAACGAGCTCGCACTTGCTGCTTAATTGACAGCAACGTCCCAATCCTGACGCCTATTAAGGGGCGGGGCGACTACTTAATAGGCTGGCTGCTGAGTCGGGGATCCGGGCGAGGTGGTGAGACTAAACAGGATCATCGAGTCAGTGAACGGGCCAGGTGAGGCTCATCGACTTTAAAGCAGTAAACGCCTGGCTATACTTGTAGACGCCTTCGTGAATGGCATCTAGGACACGGGTTCAATTCCCGTCGCCTCCACCAAAAAGCCCTCTTCAGACTTGGTCTGGTGAGGGTTTTTTGTTCTGCTTAACTGATGGAGGAGAAAAGTAGTTCTGAGCCGGATGGAGAGGATGATCATGATGCCGAGAGCTCATTACGCGGGCTCATCTTTCACTGGGGGATGATTTTTTTATCCCTCGCACTCGTATTCATTCTTTTTGGCGGCCTTTTTTTTATCGTCATTAATTTTTCGGATCTGCCGTCGGTGGTTAAGGCTAAGACTACGCGAGCAGCTTGGGGGCAGTTCATGGTAGGGGGAACGATCGGAGTGGGAGGGCTTATTCTACGATACTTTACACCGCTTAAGAAGGGGCCACGATGAAACTCATAATTCAGGGGAGGTGCGGAATAATTCACCTTTTTAAAGTAAATCCTCTTTCTCGAGGAAAATTGCTGAATTCCTCTTGCCAGAATGGCGATTTTTGATACTGAACCCGTCCTCGCAGCGGCGCAATGGGTGTCGTAGTGGGGCTTTTTTGAACATTTACGACCATGGCACGACTCTTCGGCACAGACATCCCTAACGAGAAGCGTATTGAAGCATCTCTTCCTTACATCTTCGGAATTGGACTCTCTACGTCCAAGAAGATCCTCGACCACGCAGGTGTGAATCCTGATATCCGCACTGGTGAGTTGAGTGAGGAGCAGTTGGTTAAAATCGCGACCGTCATTCAGAATGAGGGTATTTTAATCGAAGGTGATTTACGCCGTGAAAAACAGGGACAAATGAAGCGCCTTTCCTCAATCAATTGCTACCGAGGAATCCGCCACAAGCGTGGTCTTCCTGTCCGTGGTCAGCGCACCAGCACGAATGCGCGCACACGTAAAGGTAAGCGCCGCACCGTAGGTGTTGCGAAGTAAGCTCGCCTTTCGAGCATTAGCATAAAATTTCCATTCCATAAACATGGCTGAAGAAGAAAAAAACGAGGAGACCGAGGTGAAGCCTGCGGAAACTCCAGCCCCTGAGGCGGCTGCTGAAGAAGCAGCTCCAGAAGCGTCCTCTGCTCCGGCAGAAGGTGATGCTCCTGTTGCGGGTGAAGACACAACCGAGGGGAACTCTGATGCAGAGATTCCAGCGGCACCGAAGGAAGAGAAGAAGCGCGATATCTTCGCAGAACTTCTCGGAGAAGAGGATCCTGATAAAGTCAAGATCCACAAGTCAAAGAAGAGCAAAAATGTCACGAAAGGAATCGTCCACGTGACTGCGACCTTCAACAACACTTGTGTTACTGTCACTGATGAGCGAGGCAATACGATCGGTTGGTCTTCTTCAGGGAAGATGGGCTTCAAGGGTTCTCGTAAGAGCACTGCCTACGCCGCTCAAGTGGTTTCTCAGGATGCTTGCCGTCAGGCAATGTCTCATGGATTAAAGGAGGCTCTCGTCCGGGTCAAGGGTCCAGGAGCGGGTCGCGAATCTGCGGTGCGTGCAGTTCAGGGCCTCGGCGTGGAAGTTACTGGCATTCTTGATGTCACTCCAATTCCTCACAACGGCTGCCGCCCGAAAAAGGCTCGCCGCGTGTAATTCTTCTCAACTCAAATTTATAGAATAGATCAATGGCACGTTACACCGGCCCAAAAGATAAAATTAACCGTCGCTTCGGAGTTCCGCTTTTCGGTCCTTCGAAAGCACTCGATCGCCGTAATTACCCTCCTGGGCCTCATGGGCTCCGTTCTGGCCGCCGGAAGAAGTCTGATTATGCAATCGCACTCGGCGAAAAACAGAAACTGAAATTCATCTACGGAGTTTTAGAGAAGCAATTCCGTGGATACTTTGCAGAAGCAGGGCGACGTCGTGGAATTACTGGAGACATCATGCTCCTTCTTCTCGAGACTCGTCTTGATAATGTGTGCTTCCGCCTCGGCTTCGGCAACTCACGTCAGTCTGCCCGTCAACTTGTGAACCACGGCCACGTTACCGTAAATGGGAAGAAACTCGATATTCCATCCTATCAGGTAAAAGCTGGGGACGTTATTAAGATTGGCGAGCGTGCTTCATCACAGCAGCTCGGACTTCGGATGTTAGATCTGACTCAGTCAGTTCCTCTTCAGGACTGGTTGGCCCTCGACCGCGAGAAGATGGAAGGCACAGTCTCTCGTCTCCCTGAGAAGGAAGATGTAGATGCACCAGTCAACCTTCAGTTGATTGTGGAACTTTACTCTCGCTAACGTTTCGCTTCATTTTTTCAAAGCCCCACCTCGTCGTTTTGAGGTGGGGCTTTTTCTTTGTTCCATTCCTGATAGCTTATTTCTATGAAATTGATTTTTTGGTGTGTCTGGGTCTGCGGGATGATCGCGATTGCAGTCTGGGCGTTTGGAAGTGTGAAGCGTCGTCGCTTTAAGGCCTTGGCTGAGGCTGGTCCTCTGAGTGATCTAGACCACTCTTATCTGCTAGCGCATTTTCACCTCTTCGAGAGGATCCCGCTGGAGATTCGCCATAAAATGGAGCCAATTATTCAAGTTCTGATTCAGGAGAAAAACTTCGAGGCCTGTGGTGGCCTGACTGAAGTTTCCCGAGAAATGAAGGTGGTGATTATGGCGCAGGCGGCACTTCTTTTAGTTGGGAGAAGGCACCACTTTTATCCTAAGTTACAGAGTGTGTTGCTTTATCCAGATGCCTTTAAAAAGGGAGGGGGAAATGAGGAGGAAGAAGCTCCTCGACTGGGTGAAAGTTGGAGTTCAGGATCGGTCATCCTTTCTTGGAAAAGCGTCCAGCAAGGTGGAAGGAATGGTGAAGACGGTCATAATGTCGTGATTCATGAATTTGCCCATCAACTTGATCAGGAGAATCGCCATGCGGACGGCTTGCCAAAGCTCGAGGATCGCACTGCGATTGGGAACTGGGCCCACGCCTTTTCAGATGCCTATGGAGACTTTTGTAAAGACCTCGATGCGGGACGTAAAACGGTGCTAGATTCCTATGGGGCCACCAATCCGGCTGAATTTTTTGCAGTGGCTACGGAGACTTTTTTCGAGAAGGCGAAACAGCTCAAGAGGGACTACCCTGAGCTTTATTCTCAATTAAAGGGATACTATGGATTAGACCCAGTGGGATGGTAGAGAAAGCTTTCTGCTCGATGTCTATGATCTATTAGAAAAGCGAGTTTTCTAGCGATCTTGGATTTTGACACTCAGGTAGGAAAAAGGCAGTCTTTCTTAAAGATGTCCGTCCCCCAAAACACCATCGCCCTCGTCTATGATTACGATCAGACCTTGAGCCCTAGCTATATGCAGGACGATGTGCTTTTTCCGAAATTCGGGATCAATCCGGAGCAGTTTTGGGATAAGTGTAATTCCTTGGTGAAGGAGAAACAGTGGGATAGTGAGTTAGCTTATATGAAATGCCTGCTCGACTATCTAAGCATCGATCATGTTACGAATGCTGATCTTACTGAGTTAGGGAAGGGGCTGAGTTATTTCCCGGGGGTTGAGGGAGTCTTTGAAGAAATTCAGGAACTATGCATCCGACCGGAGCACGAAGCGGCGGGAATTAAAGTGGAACATTACATCGTTTCTTCTGGTTTACAGGCCCTTCTTGACGGCTGCTCTTTAGCAGGGAAGGTGAAGGCCATCTTCGCGTGTGAATTTGGCGAAGATGAGCTAGGGCGAATTAGTTTTCCAAAGCGCACCATTTCCCACACTACGAAAACGCAGTATCTCTTCCGGATTAATAAAGGCCTTCTTGCTCCCCAAGATGATGTTAATGATCACATGCCAGTTGATGCGCGCCCCATTCCTTTTCAGAATATGATCTATGTGGGAGATGGCCCGACAGATGTTCCTTGCTTCACAGTCATGAAAAAAAATGGAGGCCATGGCATCGCCGTCTATAATGCGAAAGATCCTAGCGGTAAGAGCTTTAAGAAGTGTTATCAACTCTGCACGCATGCAGGCCGGGTGAAGCACATTGCCCCTGCCGATTACCGAAAGGGCAGTCACCTCCGGCTTCTTCTTGAAGAGATGGTGGTGGAAGTCGCGGACCGTATCCTGAAGGAGCGCCTTGAAGAAGGGCAGATGGGGAGAATTGCAGCTCCCGCATTTTAAGCAGAAAGATATATTTTAGATGACATCAGAAGAGTATTTTAAGCAGAAGATTAGCGGCCTAGCCCATGAAGCGGCTCGCCGCGCGGAACGCCCTAAGATTCCGATACCAGCGGAAGTTCGCAGCATTCATGTCTGTGGGGTGTGTGGAAAGGCGATGGCTCCGCTAGCGGGTTTATTAGTGGCTAAGGGTTATCAGGTTACGGGATCTGATGATACTTTTGCTCCGCCCATGGCTGATGTTATTCAGGAGCTAGGAATTACGGAAAAGCCCTTTTGCGCGGAAAATATTGCAGATGCAGACCTCGTGGTGGTGGGGAATGCGCTAGGCCCAGATAATGTGGAGGCAGTCGCAGCGAGAGACTTAGGGAAGCCCTATATCTCAGTGGCCGAAGCCTTATCTCATTTCGTAATGAGCGATCAAGAGCGGATCGTGGTGGCGGGAACGCACGGAAAAACAACGACTACGGGCTTACTACTTAAGCTTTTTATTGATGCAGGTGCCCAGCCTAGTTTCTTGGTGGGTGGGGTGGTGCAGGGCGAGAATACGGCCTACGCGACAACGAAGGGTGAGTCATTTATCATCGAGGGTGATGAGTATGATACCGCTTACTTTGATAAGCGTCCTAAATTTCTTCATTACAATGCGAAGTTCCTCATCGTCACCTCATTAGAGTTAGATCACACTGATATTTACCGTGATGAAGAAGACTACTTTACGGCCTTTCGCTATCTGGTGGAAGAAATGTCTGATGATAGCACGGTGTTTCTGTGCGCAGATAATGCAGCGGTAAAACTCCGCCCTCACTGTAAGGGAAGGGTCATTTCCTATGGTTTCTCAGAAGACGCTGACTTAAGGGTGACTTGTGGGGAAAGTGATGAGACTTTTCAGACCTTACACTGCCAGCTCTTCGGGAAAAAAATCGGACAGATCGAGACCCCGCTTACCGGGGAATACAATTTCTTGAATGTGGCCTGCGCCTTAGGGGTCGCTATTGAGAACGGTTTAGAAATGGCATCACTGAAAAAGACGATTGCTAAATTCCGTGGGATGAAAAAACGGCAGGAGCTACTTGCGCAATCTTCGCAAAGAAGGATCGAGCTCATTGACGATTATGCGCACCACCCGACGGCGGTGGAGGCCACTTTAGCAGGGATGCGGAAACGTTACCCAAGGGGGAATAACCGAATCATCGCGATTTTTGAACCTCGGTCGAATTCGAGTCGTCGAAAATCATTCGAGGCGGACTACCCTGCCTCTTTTAAAGAGGCTGACTTGGCTATCTTAAAAATTCCACCCTTCCGTCATAATGATGATCCTGCTGATTTTATGGACTCGAAGAGGGTTTGCGAAATGATTCAAGACTTCGGTCTTCCCGCTTCCCGTTTTGAAAGTAATGGAGAGATTCTAGCTTACCTAAAAGATGAGATTAAAGATGGGGATATTATGATCACCATGAGTAATGGGCACTTCGACCATATCCAAGACGAGATCATCGCAGAATTTGGCTTAGAAAAAGTGTAAGCTTAAAAAGCGAACCCTTTTAGGAGAAAGAGGGCTTGAAAGATGGCCCAAGAGGATTTTTGTATGATCCTCTCGAAGTAGTCATTCTTTAAGTCGCTTGGCTCCCGCGAGCCATGACGACTTTACCCGTGCGGATCGTCTCGATCACTTTACATTGCCCTAACATTAGGGTTACAGCATCTAGTTTGCTAGTAGTCCCCGTAAACATGGCGATCATGGAGCTCGGGCTCATGTCTACGGTTTTTCCTGCGAAGTGCTCGATGACTTGTAACACGGCACTACGTTCATCATTCCCAGCGAGAATTTTAACGAGGAGCATCTCGCGAACTACTGAGTTCTCAGCGGTGTGCTCGAAGCAGTGGATGACGTCGATCAGTTTATTCACCTGTTTGATGATCTGTTCTAGACCATCGGGGTGGCCTGAGATGTCGATCGTCATGCGGGAAAAGGCGCCAGTGCGGCCCTCTGAGACCACAAGCGAATCGATATTAAAAGCCCGCCGTGAAAAGACCTGACAGATTCTCATGAGGACTCCTGGGCTATTATTTACAAGGATGGAGAGGGTGTTTGATGCTCCACGAGTGTTGTCCTTAAGGGGGGTGTCAGTAGTGACGATAGTCTTAGACATGTGATTGAATGATTAGGTTAAATAGGATTACGATTTTAGATAAGATTACGGGGCGAGTCTGCGTGGCTCGGGCCGTAAGTCATCTGATCACTCTTTCTTAGGTTGATCCGGTTGGTTTAGCCATTTGGTGCTTTGGAGGCTCGGTGATCATGTCTTCCAGAGCAGCACCAGCAGGGATCATAGGAAAGACGTTCTCATACTTGACACACTCCGCGTGAATCAGGATGGGGCCGTCATTATAGGCGAGGGCTTCCTGAATTTTACGCTGACAGTCAGCAGGACGCTTGAAGTGCACATTGGGAATTCCGTATGCAGCAGCCAGTTTACAGAAGTCAGGATTTCCTTCTAGATCCACTCCGGATTCCCGATTTTCAAAGAAGAGTTCCTGCCACTGGCGGACCATACCGAGATAGTGGTTATTTAGGACGACTATTTTAATGGGGAGCTTATGGATGGCGGCGGTGGCGAGCTCAAAGAGAGTCATCTGAAAGCCGCCGTCTCCAGAGATAGAAATGAC
Organism: uncultured Verrucomicrobiales bacterium; assembly: GCA_937928425.1. Taxonomy (GTDB): domain Bacteria; phylum Verrucomicrobiota; class Verrucomicrobiia; order Verrucomicrobiales; family Akkermansiaceae; genus SW10. Next base: position 4,605 of record CALFVL010000128.1, on the reverse strand, counting down.
TGTCTTATCAGGGTGGGCGAGTTGGGCACCAATCGCGGCAGGGAAGCCGAAGCCCATGGTTCCGGCTCCTCCAGAAGACAGCCAATGAAAGGACTCGTTATTTTTGTAAAACTGAGCTGCCCACATTTGGTGCTGCCCGACATCAGTCGAGACGATTGCTTTTCCTTCAGTCTGTTCGTAGAGCTCTTCGATCACTTGCTGCATTCTTAAGCCGCCCTGTTTCTTATATGAGAGGGGGTATTTCTTTTTGTAAGAATCCAGTTTTTTCAACCAGTCAGCCGTATCAAGAGGGGAGATTCCCTTGTTAATTAGGGTGAGAGCGGCCTTAGCGTCTCCTACAATCTGGACGTCTGGGCGGATCATTTTATCCATCTCAGCAGGGTCGATATCGATATGGACGATTTTAGCGTCCGCGCAGAATTTATCAGGCTGTCCGATAATCCGGTCATCAAAGCGTGAGCCCACATTGATCAGGAGATCACACTCAACCATGGCTTTATTAGCATAGGCGGTGCCGTGCATACCGAGCATACCGAGGCTCAAGGGGTGAGTTTCTGGAAACACTCCTTTTCCGAGAAGGGTCGAGGTGACGGGACAGTGAAGGGTCTCAGCGAGTTCCATGAGCTCCCGATCAGCGCGGGAAATCATGGTGCCTTGACCAGCTAAAATGACAGGCCTCTTAGCCTCTGCGATGAGTGCTAGGACTTCATCCACGCTTTTCTGGTCAATCTCGTTGGCTTCATGAGGGGAGTAGCCGGGGAGATCTAATTCAGGGTTCATGGAGGCGGTGAACTCTCCAGATGAGACATCTTTAGGGACATCAATTAGAACTGGACCTGGGCGGCCGGTCGTGGCGATGTGATGAGCCTCTTTAGCAACTCGGACCAAGTCGTTAGTCTCCTTAACAAGGTAGTTGTGCTTAACGACGGGGACAGTGATGCCGAAGATGTCTGCTTCCTGAAAGGCGTCTTTACCGAGCATCCAAGTGACTTGCTGTCCGCAGATTACCAGCATGGGGACTGAATCCATCTGGGCGGTCATGAGACCTGTCACGGTGTTTCCAGCACCTGGTCCAGAAGTGACGAGGACGGCTGCAGGTTTTCCCGTGGCCCGCGCATAACCATCAGCCATGTGAACGGCCCCTTGTTCGTGACGAACGAGGATGAACTTCATCTTCGTTTGGACCGTCTCTAAGGCGTCGAAAATAGGAATGGCAGCACCACCGGAGTATCCGAAAATGTATTCGATTCCGAGGTCATCAAGGGTCGTAATGAGAGCTTGGGCTCCGTCGAGGGTCTGTTTACTCATGAAAGATGTCGATTTATGAGGGAAAAGATGCCTTTAATTTTTCCTTGACGCAAGAAAAATGTCTTTTTTTGTCGAAAATCTACTTATTTGCTCCCTCGTTCGTTTGAAAATCACTTTTTTCGGAGATAGTATGAATATTTTTAATGAAGTGCTTTTTGAGAATGAGTTAATTCGCTTGATAAGCGGCCTCGCGATCTAAGCGGAAAGCCCAACGCATGACCGGTTCGTGCTTTTCTTTGGTGCGTAATTTCCACTGCACACTGACTTCACAAAGTGCTTGCCGGAGTGGGCGGGAAACGCGCCAGCGGAAAATTTGACTCTCTGGGACGATTTCCACGGGGACTCTATCGAAGCCGGAGACTCTCATGACTAGCGAGTCTAGATCAAGGTCCACCACTTCACTTAGATCGACTGATATGGTAGGAAGACGAGAAGAAACGATAGAGCCAGACTCTGGACTTACGGGATAAGGTAGCGTTGTTTGAGTTGAGATGGTGGGGGGACCTGCGCGGAAGGTCATGGCTGCTTGAAACGCACCGTCGTGATTCCCAAGAATAATGTAACGAGGCAGCGTATTATTGGCTGAGTTACGTCGCACTTTTCCGGGTTTTACAGTGAAGAGGTTATCATAACCGAGGCCCTCGGCGATTGTGAACATCTCATCAGTGTGGAAGCCGCCGGGGTAGGCGTAGGTTGTAACCACTTCACCGAAGGTTTCTTCGAGAAAGCGTTTCGATTCGCCGAATTCATTTTGTAGGAATGCTTGATAATTTTCAGCGCCTTTTTTGGCTGAGGCGCGCACATCGCCCGGTCTAGGGTGGCTGACTGAGTGAGAGCCGATCGTGCAGAGACCACTGGCGACCATCTCCTTAATCATGTCTAGGGACATGGCACGGCCTCCTCGGCTGGAGCCGACGTAGTTTTTATAGAGAAAAATGGTAAAAGGGATCTCGAGCTCTTTTAGGATGGGGTAAGCCTCGGTGTAGACTGACTTCCAGCCATCATCCATGGTGATGAGGAAGGACCTTGGAGGGATCTCAAGTTCTCCACGCCGCCAAGCGAGAAATTCTTTCATACTGATGATAGGGGTGTTGGAAGCTTTGATCGCCTGCATCTGTTCCCTAAACTTAGTCGTGGGCATACACATTTGGACTGCCGGTCTCGTGGCGTGGAACCAGTGGTAGCCGAGGACTGAAACGCGGGAACCATCGTCCTCTAGAGGGCTGGGGCTTTGAGTTTCTTCTGTTAGAGGAATTTTGGCTGAGGCATCTTGGGCCTTTAGAGAGGGGAGAAACGGCCCTAAGTTCACTAGGGTTAGTAGAACGATCAAGAAGAGGGGCATGGCGGGAGAAGCTTTAGAGAAGTTAAAGGCTTTTTGCAATGATTGAAAACGCCTACCTGGAATCCAAGTAGGCGTGAGTGAGAAGGGGGGCAAAAAAGCTTACTCGGCGGGCTTGTCTTGTAAGGTGGTCGACATATCGAGGTCGGCGTCTAAGAGCTCTTTACGAAGATTTGTGCCGCGAGCCTTACTCCAAAGATACACGACTGGTGCTGCGATAAAAATGGATGAGTAAGTTCCGATTACTACCCCGATCATGATGGCAAAGGAGAAGTCCTTCAGGGCGGCGCCACCGAAGATGTAGAGGACGAGGACTGCTACAAAGGTCGTTACTGAGGTGAGAATGGTCCGTGAGAGGGTGGCGTTAATCGCCATATTCATCACGTCAATCACGTCACCTCGTTTACTCCTGAGAGCTTCGCGCATCCGGTCAAAGACCACGATGGTGTCATTGATGGAATATCCGGCGATGGTGAGAAATGCTCCCACATGAATGAGAGAAAGCTCGGTGCCGAAGAGAATGACGACCCCGATACAGATGATGAGGTCGTGGAAGAGGGCTGCGAAGGCTCCCACAGCGAAGGAGAACTCGAAGCGGAGGCTGATGTAAATTAAAACGGCGAATAAACCTAGTCCGAGAGCCCAGAGGGAGTTTTTAAGGAATTCTCCGCCAAGGGAGGCAGAGATGGTGTTATCATCAATCTTAAGATTGTAGGCCCCTTCAGCGTTCTTTTCTCCGAGGATGCCGATGTCTTTACGGATTTCATCTTTAATTTGCGCGAGGTCTGCGGTGTCGCATTTGATCGAGATGATTGCTCCATCACTATTGGGGACGGTTTCGAGTTGGACCGTGGCATTTTTAGTGAGAGTAAGATCAGAGATGGCTTCCTTGACAGTATCTGCACTGAGTTCTTGGTCAGCCTCTAATTGAATAGTGGCAATACTCCCCCCGAGGAAGTCGATTCCCAGAGCGTCCTTCTGCTTGGTTCCCATAATGACGAGGGAGCCGATGAAGAGGAGGGCGGAGAGCATGAAAGCAGGCTTATGCATCTGCATGAACTTGACCGTTTTCTGCGGGATCAGATTCATGAAGCTAAGGCGCTTTAGGGCTCCCACATCGTTCCCCCAGAAGAAGACCACGCGGGTGACGAGGAGGGCGGCGAACATGGAAGAGAGGATTCCGATGGTGAGGGTGATTGCGAAGCCCTTCATCTGGTCAGAAGCTCTCCAGAGTAGAATGATGGCAGTGAGAAGGGTGGTGATATTGGCATCGAATATCGCGCTGAAGGCTTTCTCATAAGCTGCCTTGAGGGCGTTTTTCAGTGATTTGCCAGCTGCCATTTCCTCACGGAGACGTTCGTAGATCAGGACGTTTGCATCGACCGCAACTCCGATGGTGAGAATAATGCCCGCAATACCCGGAAGGGTGAAAGTGGCACCAAACATGGCCATGGCTCCGAAGAGAATGAGCATATTGATGGCGAGTCCTGCTAAGGCGACAAAGCCCGCAAAGCGGTAGTAGATGAGAATAAAAAGGAGAGTCAAGGCGAGCCCCGTGACGGCGGCGGTGATTCCTTGGCGGACGACTTCTTTACCATAGCGTGCGGTGACGTTGCGCTCGGAGAGAATGCTGAGGGGGTTTTTAAGTGGATTGTTAAGCGCGAAGACGATGCGGCGGACCTCCTCCCGCCCATCAAGACCATTGATGACAAATTCTCTTCCGAGGCTTTCATTAACAACTGGGGCAATGAGTGCTTGTCCATCTAGGACAACGGCCATGCGGTCCTGTTTAGGTCTCATTTTTGAAGTCGAGTTACGGACCCGATCACCTCCTTCTTTTGTTAGGAGAACTGCGATTTCACCAAGACGTCCAGTCGCCCGTGCGGTCTGGACTGAGTCTCCGCCAACGATGTTGCGGCTGTTTAGTAGGATGGGCTGATCACCCACCTTCTTTTTCC
>CALFVL010000127.1 GCA_937928425.1 uncultured Verrucomicrobiales bacterium | reverse complement strand
CCAGTCCATCAAAGCCACCGTATTCTCTTTACCAAAAAGCCCTCTCCAACGCTTCCATAACCAATGAGGGTGAGAATATTGAATTGCCAATTCCACCTCGGGCAATTCCCGCAACAACTTCATACGACAATGAGCAGCCTTGCGTAACACCGCATTAATAAGCCCCTGCACTGGCTTGCGAGCGCACTCCACCGTCTCATAAATCGCAGCATGATCGGGGATCCTAAGAATAAGGAGTTGGAAAAATCCCACTCGTAAAACATCGCGAGTTTCTGGGTCCAATTTCCCCTTCCGGAATAACCCTATCCAGTGATCTAGAAGACTCCGGTGGCGTAACACCCCGATCAAGATTGCCTTAAACAGGGCTCGGTCCTGAGTAGAGAGATGATTCCGCTCCGCATGCCTCTCGATGAGCGAATCCGCATACACATGCCCTTTTGCCCACGCTCTAAGCGCAGAGACCGCGGCCCGCCGAACATTCTTACCTGCCTTTGCCATAATAAAATGCCCCTGAATGCCCCCTAAGAAAGCGCCGCCGCAATTTGTCCCCACTCCTCCGCCAAGCTCACCTGAGCAGAAGGCATCTCCCTTCCAGCGCGTTGATACCAGTAAGAGGCATTCCCCAGATCCCCCTCTTCACGATGAAGATAAGCATGGATCCAAGAACCACTCGGCTCAGGCACCTCATCACATAGTCCATGGGCTGCTTCCCAATTCCCCGCTTTACATAACCACAGAGCCTTCTGACCTAGACAAAGACCAGCAGGTGCTTGCGCATCAGTTTCAGCAGATTGAGCGAGTTCAGTAGCAGTCATCTCTGGGGCTTCTTGCCGAAAACACCCAAGAAGAAAAGCCCGAAGTCCGACCACCCCGCTATTCATCAAGCGAAAAGGACAAACGAAGAAACATCCGCTCTCCCGAAATATCAAAAAACAAGCCTTCATCCTGCACCTCGAAGCTCCCCGGCAACCAATCTGTCAGATTATCTGAAAACTCCACACCCAGCGTCGCATCACTCCGTTCTGGCAGATCTCGGAGTGGCATTAAAAAGCCCGTTCCCTCTTGGCGAAGACTAAAGGACACTCGTGACGTATTGGAAGTCGGGTCTGTTCCTAAAAGATACTCCGCGATCTCACTTAGACCGTCCCCATCGGAATCACCCTCTAATGGGACACCCCCACCAAAGAACTGCCCCTGCCACTGAGTCACTCCTCCTTCGTCAAAAATCGTAAGCGTTTGACTAGCACTCGTCCCCGGAGCAAATCTCTCATCACCATCAGGAATAATGACGTTTAAGGTCTCTTCTCCTTCTACCAAATCATCCTCAGAAACGGTGAGGGAGGTCTGCACACTCTGTTCACCAGCCGCGATCGTCAGCACCAAATCCCCGTCAAAGTCATCCAAGCTCGCCGTCCCCTCCGTGCTTAAACTCACCTCCAAGTCCTGCCCCAGAGGAAGCTCGCTTGATAAACTCAACATCACTGGAGTCCCTAGGTCATTTTCATCGAGCCCGCCCCCGACCAGAGCTAAATTCAGCACTGGCCGGTGCTCCTCACACTCCATCCTCACCGTTTCCACCCTCACATTATCCACCCACCATCCGTCACCCGAGGCCGAGCTATCGTGAACCACTCGCCACCGTAAGCGCAGTGAATCACCCACCCATGCGAGGGGAAATTCCACCCTCACTGGCTGAAATGTCGGAGTGCGGCCTGACCACGCGTTTCGTCCAGCAATCGCGGAAGAAAAACCATTACGAATCAAACGGTTATACCCACCAGTCACGACCACCTCAGGACTCTCGATCAGGTCCACCCATCCTCCTCCATTCCTAGAAACTTCCAGAAGCCCTCCATCAAATGAGTCCTCAATATCAAAAAAGTGCTCGAAGCTCAGAACCTCACCACCTTCATTCAACACAAAGTCTGGCGAAATCAGAAACACCTCTGAAACACTGGACACTCCCTCCACGAATGCAGACCTCAATGGTGAAACAAAACGAGATGACGAAGTCCTCCACAGTTCTCCATTTCCACTCACCGAAGAACTCCAAGTATCTGGAAGGTCAGAAGAAGCATCAAATCTCTCACCTAACCTCTCCGTAAACACCATCTCACCCATCAGAAACTCCTGCTCAAAAACAGCCATGGGGCCTGCATCATCCAGCACTTCCACACGCAGATTCGCTAAATCGCCACACTCTCCTAATCCTGCAAAGACAATCTCAATTCGCCCTCTCTCCCGGGCTCCCAGCATGGGAGGAACCTCACTAGAAAAGACCGTCACATTACTAGAAGCCGTCACATTGAGTCGCAGCGCACCCGTCACTGAGCCTCCCTCATTCTCCATATCTATCCCAAATCTCAGGGTCTCGTTAGGATCTAGTCGCCCATTCTTAACCACCCCTGATTCCGCCAACACGACTCCATCTCCTAGCTCGATCCTACTACCCGGGACACGGTCACCCAGCGTCAGGTTCACCTGATAGAGCTGAGCCGCATCGGACGAATCTCCAGACACCCTAAGAAAATAATCTCCATCACTCTCAATCAGGAAGCGAGTCAGCGACTCTGCAATTCCTAGTCCCCCTGCATTCACTTCTTGTAGTACCGTGAACCCATCAGGACCTATGATTGCCATCCTCAGATCCTGAATCTCATTGGAACGAAAGCTCGTTCCATTCGAACACCCAGCTCGCGTTTCACCTCCCTCTAAATAAGTTCCCTCCCCGGGAAGCAAGGTGACCGAAAGCCGCTGCCCCTCTAAGGCCCGAATTCTAAAGAAATCCACATCAGCACCTCCATCAATACTAAGTCGAGGCATCCTCAACTCCACATCCTCGATAATGTTAAGAGCTGATGCTCGGGCCACACTATCGTTATTTAAGGCGGCCTGTCCACGCTCTAAGGGGTCTCCGTAAAGTCTTTGCAGTGATTGAAACTCATCGAATTGCGGCCCTCTGAAAGACGAATTGATAAAGGGCTCCATCAACTTCGTCCGGTTGAGTGGACAAACGTGATCTAAACCTAAACTGTGCCCCACCTCGTGAGTGGTGACATTGAAAAGGATGATCGAGTCAGATGCCGTATTATTAAAGACTGCATCGCCTGAATCAAAAACGATATCTCCACTATCAGGAGCAAAAGCGAAGGCCAGAGTTCCCCCATTTCCATCCAGAGCACGTGCCCCAACTCGAATATCACCACGGACCCCCAGCTGACCTGGCTCAAAATTCCGGACCGAAGAGCCATCATCATTTGGCTCATACACCAGATTGATCCCACAGACATCAGCCATCGCCTCAAAGGCATCCTCGATAATTGTAAACCACACCTGCGTCTGAGGAGGAGCCGTCTCACTCCCCCCGTAGATCGAGGCCATCCACTCTCTGAAATCAGAGGGAGCAAGCGCCTGTGATCCTAAGCCAGGTAAGATCGTATTGTCCGGCACAATACTCCACGTCACAGTCACCGGATTTCCCCGTATTCCCCCAGTAAATCCATCTGTCGCCGTTCTACTCCAGTTCCCTCGACCGAGAAACTGATTTGCAAAAAGCGACACCCCCTGACTAGCCAAGGCACTCAGTCTTTCAGCCTCATGAAAAGCCTCCACCTTATCCTCAGAAACATCAGGCCCCCAGCAAAGCCATGGTTGTTCCCGCGAATTCGGAGAAATTAAACCCGAAGTATAAGAGCGTAAAAGGGTCAAATCATCTTCGGATAAAGCCCCTAATAATTCCGCAGGAATCTGCGCTATCACTTTCTCTACTAAAGGCTCCCTAACCTCTTCTAATTTCTCTACCCCACTTTCCCTAACCTCTGAGCGCCCTGACAAGCTCTTAGGCTCTAACTTCTCCAAGGCAGCACTTCTACTTTGTTTCTTTCCTAAAGCTCCTATTGACTCCATCTGGTAGGCATTCTTGCTCACCCTAGCTCCTTCCCCAGCGCGCCCAGAAAAATCGCGACCCACCTCACTCCGCCCTAGCCTCTCGTCCTCCTCCATCACAACGTCAGACTCCCAGCTAGTGTGAAAAACCACACAAATGAGAATCAAGGGAAGAGCCAGAATAAACAGTCGGAACATAAAAAATTAGGAAAAGATGGACCGATCGCGTCTCCACGATCTTATAGAGTATAACCCCTTCTTTTAAAATTCCAAGGGTTGTCAGAACCTAATCCTCGAGGGCATCCTCCCTCCACCTTAGTAATGAGTGAAGATTCCTCCCCCTCCACCAGCCACCCTGGCCTCTATAAAGTCATCAAGCCCTTCTTGGCAGGTATGGCCACCGTCGTCCCAGTTCTTGCCACTTTTTGGATCGTCGTCTTCGTCTTTCGCCTTCTTCACCAAATCGGGCTCACCATCATCAACAGTATCTTACACGCCCTAAATACCCTCAGAGGCACTCAGAATAATACCCAGACCGCTTGGACCCTTGATGACTTTCCTGGAGATGACTTTCTCTGGCTTCTCATCCCACTCGCACTCCTCTTTCTCGTAGGCCTCGCCGTCACCAAGCAACCGGGGAAAAGAATCATCCGCTGGATGGATGACACCATGGTCCGCATCCCACTTTTCGGCTTCATCTACGCCTCCACTAAGCAATTCGTCGATGCCATCCGTAACCTCGGGAGTTCTCAAAAATTTAAAGGAGTCGCCTACATCGAATACCCCAGCCCGGGCTGCCGCCTCATCGGCTTCATCACCGGTAATTTCCACGACTCCCAGACCGGTAAAGACACCACCTCAGTCTTTATTCCGACTTCGCCAAATCCCATGACTGGATTCGTCATCTTAGTCGATGATGACAGAGTCTCCCGAAGTTCGATGACTCTTGAAGAGGCGGGTAAGATGATTCTCTCAGCCGGTCTCGTCGACCCCTCTTCCCAATCTGACCTCAGTCGCTCAGACCACCCTTCGAGCTCTTAATCCCTGTAAATGCTTCCCCTCGGCTTCCCACTGGATCTGGAAATCTGTCTTAGGATAAAAAAATTCATCCTCCTCCCAAGAGAGCCGTTCCAGCCCGCTAAATTCCCCTAAGTGCTCCTCGCACCACTCGAAGTATTCTTCATGATCGGTCTTAAAAAGGAGCTCCCCTTTCTGTTTTAAAACTCGCTGCACCGCCTGTAGAAAAGGTCTTTGGAATAGCCTCCTTCGGTGATGCTTCACCTTAGGCCACGGGTCTGGGCATAACAAATGAAGACGATCCACCGACCCCTCAGGAAGCAACCACTCCAAGGTGTATAAACTCTCCAAACGCAGCACCCTCACATTTTCCAAGCCACGCCTCTCAGCACCTCGGCACACCTTACGCACTCGCCCCAGTAAGCGCTCCACTGCTAAAAAATTACGCTCAGGGTAGTTCTCTGCCATCTCCAAGGTGAACCTTCCATCACCACAGCCCAAATCAACCTCTAAAGGACCGTCCTTATTAAAATAAGAGGCCAGATCTAGCGGCGAAAAATAATCTAGCGGAACCAGCTCATTAGGCTCGGGCGGTCGGACTGAAGTCATCGGTGAATTCATAAACCTTTAACCTACTGAAATGACCGGTAAAGACCATCGTAACTCAATAAACCGCTCTCTGAGTCAGTCCTCCTCGCCTCAAAGCGGCGGATAATCAGAGACTGCTGCACCGATGGATCCTGCGCGAAGCGATTAAAGTCAAAGTGTAAGGTTAGCTCATCCACATTCAGAGGCCCCGTCACATTTGCAAAAGTAAACACCCCTCGGTACGGACCTTGAGAAGGATCATAGACCGCAGAAAAGGTCCCTGCTCCTCGGGACTCCTCCACCCTCGCCACACCATCAGGTCCAGTCACCCCTACCAGAGTATCTATCTCATAACTCCCCTGCACATTCTCTCCATCACCACCTAAAACCGTAAGATTTAAAGAACCCAGACCACCCTCCGAAGTCACATTGAATCTTAAGCGGGCATTGTTCACATCAAAATTCTCAGAAGGCCAAGAAGGCAGATCTGACGAGAACCCCCTTAAAAACAGGCGAGGTAAAGCCGCCACCGTAGGAGTCAAATCCGTGAACAAGGCCTCCAAACTTCCTGGCGATTGGCTTAAAACCAGACCACCAGAATAATCCACCAGATCGAGACTCGAAAAGATCGTAAGTTGCGAACCAGGGCGTGATGGTCGCGTGAGTAAGAACGTGGATCCATCACGCTGGATCTCCAGCCGCACCTCATTAGGCGGGCTTGGCAAGCTAGCCTGAAATACGCCCTCAAAAAAACCAATCGCCGTTAACCCCCTGCGACGAATCGTAATATTCTCAATAAACATCTCACGACTTGGATTATCGTCCGCATCCGTCCCCACACTTGTGATACTCGCCACCACCGAACGGCCGATATCTTGTCTCACAATCCCAAAAGCAGTATGACGACCATTCAGGGAACGGTCCGCTGCTGAAGTGATAAAAAAGCGGCTTCCGTTCCGGTTCGCCCCTACCGAATCCATCGCGATCACCCATGCACTATTGAATGGATTTCCGAAGGGATTCGTCAAGGACCCCACATTACGCAGAACCTCATCCTGGAACTCGTAACCCGGATTCTCAAAAGGATTTCTCGTCACACTCCCCGCGAAAAATCGCCTCCCAGTCTCCACTCGGTTAATCCTTAACCCCTGATACATCGGCGCAGGCCGCACCCTTAAATCTCGAGCATCCAGCCAAGGGCGCGGATAGCGCAGCGTGATCCGGTAACGCAGTGGACTTCCACTCACCAACTCGAGGCGGATCCGGTCCTGCCCCGTGATATCTTGATGAAAGGGCTGATCCACCAAGTCCACATCCACCCCCCCGATAAAAGTCCCCCCTTGGAACACCCCATAGAAAGCACTAGCCTCAATACTCTCAGGAATCAAATCTACCCTCAAAGGTAACCTTTGGGTGTCAGATTCTGCGATGGTCCGGTAAAAAGATTGCCGATAATGAGCCGCCGAAGTCAGGATCGGAACATTATCAGGAGTTTCAAAAATATCATCACCCTTACCCGCCAAGTGAATGAAATTTGAGACCGCTAGAGGAGCCTGCAAATAGTCCAACTCCACCGTAAACTCCCCCTCACTCGTGCTAAAATCTGCCGCAATAAAGTCCTGTCCCTCTGAATGGGCGAGTAAGGTAAAAAACACCAAGAACGCACGTAATATCATCATCTAATTCAGCGTGTAACGAATTCTAAAAAATCTTTTCGGAACAGTCGTAAAATCTAGATCACTCGTCAGAGTCACCCTCATTCCAGTCGCCCCATTCACCAGAGACTCCGTTGCCGAAATCACCTCCCAACTCTCTAAATCATCACAGCCCTCCAGCTGAAAACCAACACCAGCCACAAATCCCGTATCCATCTCAGCCACCAAGGAATTTCCAAAAAAATTGAATCTGGGTAAACTCACCATCTCACTCACATCCTCGCCAAGCGGAAGACCTTGCAAGAAGAGCATGAAATTAGTCACCCCATCCCCATTAGGATCCGCCAGCGGCCCACTCAGCGCATCATTCCCCACCTCTGCCGCAGGAAATACAGCCCGTCGCCAAGACTCATAATCCGCCCGCATAAGAACTTCGAAGCGGTCCTCCACCTCATTCCCCACAGAATCCTCCCCCCGGACCATCACCACACTCCTTCCGCCAATGCTCGCTGCCGGCACCGATAATTCTAAATTGCTCCCGACCACAGACATCTCCGGGCCACTCGCACCGCTCACCCTGATCGCCGAATACCCTAAATCAGGCTCCAGCCCCGCCTGCCCTGGCGGCAAAGGCACCTCCGTCACCGAACGAAAGCGAAAAAAGCGCCCAGCCTCAAAACTCGCCTGAGTGGTTCCACTCACTAAGGGAGCATTAGTCAAAGCCCCCCCTAGATTAAACAGTGTAAATCCTTCTAACTCATCTAGAGCCTGAGCATTCGCAAACGTTCCCTGACTCACTCTACCAAACACCGTAAAACCCCCGTTTTGGAAATCCAAATTATCGGAATTCGCCCCCGTGCTGATAAACCACTCACTAGTCGCACTATTCGGATCTCCCCCCAGCTTCGCCATCGAGATCGTCCCCAGCGTATTTGACACCCCAAATTCGTTCATAATCGGAGTCAGCTTCGGCACCTCCTCCACCATCGGCAACATCCCAGCAGGGCCAGTCGCGGTAAAGCCACCTCCTTGAATGACAAAGCCAGGCACCAAGCGATGCACCACCATATCAGTATAATCACCACGGTTCACATAGCCTCGGAAATTCTCCACCGTAATCGGAGTCCGGTCCCGAAAGAGTAGAAAATCAACCTCCGCAGAACGAGCAGAACCATCTAATAAAGTCCACTCAGCGCTAAAGCGCACCACCTCATCACGCACTTCCTCCACTCCAAAAAAATCACTTAAATTTAGAACCAGCGGAGCCTCACCTCCACTCACCTCCTGATCAGGAAGTAATTCATTGAGGACAGGCACCACGGGAACCTGCCCTAACGCAAAGCCCATTACCGAGAACAAAAGCCACATCTGCTTCATTGATGAATAATTAACACCAAAACCCCCGCGATTGAAATTCCCTTTTGCTAAACAAGTCCTAATCTTCCACTCGTGAGCACTCCCCAGAACTACGTTCTTTTCGACCTCGACCAGACCATCATCCCCTGGGACACCCAGCTCCTCTTCCGCTCCTACGTCCTCCAGAAAGAACCCTCCCGCCGCCTCCTCACCCTCATCTTTCTCCTCTTTCTTCCCCTCACCAAAGTCCTCGGACCAGGAGGAATGAAACGCGTCTTCCACTCCTACCTCTGGAGAATGACCACCCCACAACTCCAAGCCCACGTCCGAGGCTTCCTCAGAGACTGGCTCCCACACCTTCCCTACCCTGAAATCCTCTCAGAAATTGACCACTACCGGCAACAAGGCTTCCAACTCATCCTCTCATCCGCTAGCCCAGAACTCTGGGTCCACGGCATTGGAAAAAACCTCGGCTTCCACCACAGCCTCGGCACTCGCTTCCAATGGGAAAAACGAATCCCCCTCTTCCCCGAAATGATCGGTGAAAACCACAAAGGAATGGAAAAAGTCCACCGCCTCAGCTCACTCGGCATCACCTCAGCTCACGCCGGCTACTCAGACTCCCGCGCAGACCTCCCCCTTCTAGCGCTCTGTCAAAAAAACACCTTGGTCAACCCCCTCCCTGGAACCCGTAAAATTGGCGAAGAAAAAAACTGGCGCATCCTCACCCCGAATCGCCCCTGGAAAAACCGCCTCCACTTCGGCCTCGCATGCCTCAGTCAACTCTTCGGCTTCTGGAAACCATGATTCACTGCCTCCACGGAGCCGTAGGCCACCACAGTAACTGGGAACTCTTTAAAGACACCCTTCCACAGCCCCTCCACCACCATAACCTCTGGAGTTTTTTCCAAAACTCATCCCCGTCCCTCAGCGAAGCCGCTAAGCTCATCAACACCCAAGCCGCACAGCATGACATCCTTCTCGGCTACTCCATGGGCGGGCGAATCGCCCTGCACACCCTCCTCGCACAACCCCAGAAATGGAAAGCCGCCATCATCATCAGTGCCCACCCTGGCTTAGAAAAGCATAGAACAGAGCGCCTTGCACAAGATGAAAAATGGGCCCAACTTGCCCTCACTGACTGGCCTAACTTCATCCACCAGTGGAACTCCCAAAGCATCCTCTCCTCCGTCACACCCACTCTCAAACTAGCCCCCTCATCTGACCAAGCTGCCGTAGCCCACAGCTTCCTCCACTGGTCACTCGGGACCCAAAAAAACCTCCGCCCCCTCCTTAAAAAAATCACCACCCCACTCCTCTGGATCACCGGAGCAAATGACCCTAAATTCACCACCCTCGCCCAAGACTGTGCCCCCCTTCTTCCCAACTGCACCCACACCACCCTTCCAGACTGTGGGCACCGTGCACCTTGGGAATCCCCCACCGCCTTCACCCAAACAGTAAAAACCTTCCTCACTCCATTCTTCTCTCACCCCTCATCCTAAAAAACGAAAACCACAGACTCACCACCACATAAATTTAAATTGCCTTCACTCCCTCATTTCTCAAACTCCTCACGTGAACTTCGATGATCCATCAACGGACCACTCACCATCTCAAGCCAAACTTCTTATAGAAACCATAACCTCTAAAAAAATGCTCCATCACACCCGTAACCTAAAACCTCGGCACCTCGCCATCCTCAGCCTCATCCTTTCCCTCATCACAGGAACTCATGCTCAACTCCCCACCTTCCAAAAAGCCCCTTGGCTAGGATACTTCTCATACGGGAAAGGTAAAACCATGATCGTAAGAGTCGCTAATGATGGCCACATCAGCGCGCACCCCACCAACAAAAAAGGCGAAGAAAAATCCTACACTAAGATCCCCTTCCAGTTCCTCATCCGGCAAACTCTTCCGAATGGTAAAACACAAGATCTTAAAATTGACCCATCCACCCTAAAATCAGAAAACAAAGTCACTGGTAAACTCCGCGAACTCAGCATCACCGGAGAAACTAAAAAAGGAGCCGGCTTTCAGCTCTCCCTCACCTTCAAACGTGATATTCTCAGCCTCGGAGGGAAAATCACTGGGAAGGGACAAGAAAAACACCCTCTTAGCTTCCACTACCGCGCCCGCATGAACCACTTCCATGGGCAACTCCTCCGTCGCCTCAAGGGCAACCAAGCAGCATTCGATAAAATCATAGAAAAAGACTGGTTTAAACTCTACCACCTCGACAAAGAATCCGAAAAACGCATCCTCACTGACGTCTTCGAAGAAGGTGACGAAAAAACCCTCAACGGCCCCGGGAGCAAGAAAATCGAAGTTGAGGCCGCCATCGTCGATAAAAACAAGCGCATCCTCCTCTTTGAAGCAAAAGGCTCCTCTAAACTTGAAATTATCAAACCTAAGTCTGGCCCCTTCCACGAAGGCTACCACATCGAATGGAGCAGCGACCAAGAACAAAAATCCAGAGACGAAGCGCTAATCACCTTCAAAATTGAGGAACTTTAGACCCCTCGTCCTATTGCATTAGTATAAGAAATACCTTCCCTGCTTCATCACATGCCCTGCCACCACAGGGCATTTTTTTGCCCTAATCTTCCCCCCTCCCTAAGAGCCATTTAAAAAAAATTAAAACTCCAGAGGTAAGAAATCGTAAATCCACTGTGTCCATAGAGAGAAGCTCACCGTAATTCGCGGCATAAGAACTTCCTTTAAATAAACAACTCACATCCACATTATGGCCATACGTTTCATCTCAAAAAGAATCCACGCATACCTCGACTACCCTGTTGCCATCAGCCTCATGGTCCTCCCTAAAGTCCTCGGTCTAGGAGAATCGAATCCACTCGCCTTCTGGCTTGCCACCATCACCGGCGTCGCCGCCCTGATCCTCACCATCTTTACCAATCATCACCTCGGCATCGTCCGGGTCCTACCCTACGGATTCCACCTCACCGTAGACGCCATCGTCGGCGCCACCTTCTTCCTCAGCCCCTTCATCTTCGGCTTCGAGGGCATTGACGCCCTATACTACTGGATTAACGGCGGCGCCGTCCTCTCCGTCATCAGCCTCCACCAACCCGAAACCGCCTGAGCCCTCCGACAAATAACTCTCAGAAAAAACAAAACCACACCCCCCAAGGACCCAGTCCTTCGGGGGTTTTTCTTAACTCCTTGTCCCTCACCTAGGTTGATTTATTAACAACAAATAGATTAAACCTTCATATTGCACCATAAAGGAGCAACAAAGAATTAGGATTCGAAGAGGCAGTGTCCTTACCACTCTGGGCAGTTTCCCCCTAACGAGCTTAATTATTCTTCCCTGATAGAACCTCTCCTAAAGGTCACAGACTCCCTTGCACGCTATGATCAGATGCTTAAAAGCATGAATAACAGCGAGATCCTTCTGGCACCTTTAAGAAATCAGGAAGCCGTCACTTCCTCGCAGATGGAAGGCACTATCAGCACCATGGGTGAAATTCTCCAGTATCAAGCTGAGAACGATGAAGGTGAATCACCCTCTCACGAAGACCGTTCTGAAGTCATCGAACTGCTATCGGATCGATAAACAAAAGGCCGCTAACTCACTGAGAGTTAGCGGCCTTTTGGCAACCCGTAGGGGATTCGAACCCCTATTGCCGCCGTGAAAGGGCGGAGTCCTAACCATTAGACGAACGGGTCGTATGTCGTTGCGGACGCGCAGGAATTAGCCTGATGACTCATGACAAGCAAGAAGCTTTTCCACTTTTTTTCACCCTCGCATCCATCACCTTTCCCGCATAGACCCTGAGCATGGCATCCGTTCCTAGCTTCGAGGAGATCGACTTCCAAAAAACATCTCTCGGTGACCTCATCCTCAGAAAGCGCAGCATCCTCTCTCTTGATAATCGAGAAATCTACGAAATCATCCTCGGGAACTCCTTTCTCATGTCCTCCATGTTCACCGTCGTAGAACAGGAACTCTCACGGCTAGGACTCGCCGCCGCAATCGACTCATTCCCGAACGAGCAGCTCGACGTCATCGTGGGAGGGCTCGGACTAGGCTACACCGCCCGCGCTGCACTCGAGTTTCCGGAAGTCCGCAGCCTCCGCATCATCGACTACCTAAAACCCGTCATCGAGTGGCATGAAAAAGAGCTCGTCCCTCTGGGTAAGCTGCTCAATGCCGATCCCCGCTGCCAATACCTCCACGGTGACTTCTTCCAACTCTCGCTCAATCAAGGATACTATCCCGAAATTCCACAATTTCACGCCATCCTCCTAGACATCGACCACTCCCCAGCCCACCTCCTCACCCAAGAAAATGCCTCCTTCTACTCCACTAAGGGCCTCCGCAAATTTTCCCAACAACTCAAAGCAGGCGGGATCTTCGCCCTCTGGTCAGATGATCCGCCTGAGGAAAAATTCCTAGCCTCCCTGCACCAAGTTTTCACCTCCGTTAGCTCACACATCGTCCCCTTTCATAATCCCATTCAGGAAAAGGACTTCGAGAGCACAGTTTACCTCGCCACTAAAGCCCGATAAACTCACCCATGGCAAAAATTGGCGAAATCACCACCCTTCCCTACCTCAGAGAAGTCAACGCCGGCTCATTTCTCGACGGCGGAGAACTGGGTGAACTCCTCCTACCGACCGGGGAACGCCTCGACGACGAGCGGGAATTTGTCAAAGTCTTCATCTACCGTGACTCCGAGGACCGCCCCATCGCCACCCAAAAGACCCCCAGCGTCCTCCCCGGACACTTCGGCGTGATGACCCTCCTCTCCTCTAATAACACCGGCGCTTTTCTAGACTGGGGCCTTACAAAGGACCTCCTCCTCCCCTTCAGCGAACAGCGCAACCTCCCCAGAATCGGCCAACCCGTCGTCGCCCATGTTCACCTAGATGAGAAGAGCCAGCGCCTCGTCGCCTCCCAGCGCCTTAACCGCCACTTCGCTAATGAAATGCCCTCCTACCCAGAGGGAACCGAGGTAGACATTCTCATCTTTGGGAAAACCGAGCTCGGCTACAAAGCCATCGTCAACGGGAAATACTCCGGCCTTCTCTTCGCCAACCAAGTTTTCGAAAAACTCTTCTACGCGGATCAGCTCAAAGCCTATGTGCAACAAGTCCGCCACGATTGGAAAATTGACCTCTCTCTCTACCCACCCGGAAATGCCAAAATCGAAGATCTAGAATCGCGGCTAGAACGGGAATTAGAATCGCGTGGAGGCTTCTGGGATCTCCATGACAAATCATCTGCCGAGAAAATAAACCTCGAACTCGGAGTCAGTAAAAAATCCTTCAAGCGTGCGACTGGAGCCCTCTTTAAAAAAAGAAAAATCACCTTCGAGAAAGACGGCATCCGCTGGATCGGCTAAAGTCATTAAAACATCTTCACTTCTCACCTCTCTTCCTATGAGCCCACTAGCAGCCCTACCATCCGTCGAAAAACTCGCCGCCGCCCTCACCCCTGAAGTCCCTCTCCCACGCCCCCTCATCAACCTCTTCATTCGCCGCCAAATTCAGCACTATCGTCAGCTCCTCCTCGCCAAGGAAGAGCACAGCCGCGAGGAAATCGAGGACAGCATTCGTGAAAAATTACGAGAATTTGCGAACTCCCGCCTCCAGCCCGTCATCAATGCCACCGGAGTCCTCATCCACACGAACCTAGGGCGTTCCCCCCTCGGTCCACGGGCCGCCCAAGCCCTGCAAAAAATCGCCACCGGCTACTCGAACCTCGAGTTCGACCTCCCCTCCGGCACCCGTGGGAAAAGAGCCGGCTACCTAGAAAATGCCCTCGCCTGCCTCCTAGAAACCGAGTCCGCCACGGCCGTAAATAACTGCGCCGCCGCCCTCGTCCTTACTCTTCGCACCCTCGTCCAAGAAGGGAAAAACGAAGTCATCGTCTCCCGCTCGGAGCTCGTCGAAATCGGAGGCGGCTTCCGCATCCCAGAAATCTTAGAAACCTCCGGAGCTAAGCTCGTCGAAGTGGGCGCCACTAATAAAACCCACCTCCATGACTACCAAAAAGCCATCACCCCCCAGAGCGCCCTCATCCTTAAAGTTCACCGCTCTAACTTCTACATCGACGGCTTCATCGGAGAGCCCGAGATTCCCGAACTCGCCCAACTCGCTCACGACAACGGGCTCCCCCTCGTCGAGGACCTCGGCTCCGGCGCCATGATGAACACCGATGAACTCGCCCCGATCGAGCACGAACCCACCCCTCAAGAATGCCTCCGCCGTGGCATAGACCTCGTCATCTTCTCAGGAGACAAACTCCTAGGCGGCCCCCAATCTGGCATCATCGGAGGCCGCGCAGACCTCATCGCTCAGATTAAACAAGAACCCTTCTTCCGCGCCGTCCGCTGTGATAAACTCATCCTCACCACCCTTCAAGAATCCATCGACCAATACCTCGAGACTAAGACTGACCCCACCCAAGCAGACGTCCCAGTCCTAAAATTCCTTCGCAGCCCCATCGGAGACCTCCAAGAAAGAGCCCAAAAAATCATCGCTCAACTGCCCCGTGATCAGGCTGAAATCACCATAGAACAGACCCTCGCCCGCCCCGGCGGTGGCACCATGCCTCGCAGTGAATTCCCCTCCATCGCAGTGAAACTCATCCCCCATAAACAAAGCATCTCAAAACTCGCCAAACGGCTCCGCCTTGGCACCCCTGCCCTCGTCGGCTACACCACTGATGATGCCCTCTTCCTCGACCTCAGAACCATCTTCCCTGAAACCGACTCCCTCGTCACTCAGGCACTGCAAAGCGCCCTCAGCTAGCCTCAGTTCACCCTGTATTCAGCTCCTTTCATTCCAGCACTTATAGGCCCCTCGGATGGCGTGGGATAAAGCCCTTATAGCTGCGGCTACCGGGCTTCCACCGGGGTCCCGTCCGCTGAGTAGAACCACCCGTATCCAGACGCAGCCCCCCGATTATCATAAAAACGTGCCCCTCTTTCGCCCACACCGTGATCCAGTCACCCTCTCCTGCTTCCGCATAGTTTAGGAAACCAGTGGATGTTCTTTGATCAGGCATAATGCCAGCCTCCCTCAGGACATAGCTCACCGCTCCGGAGCAATCATATCCCGTATCATTAAGCTGCGCATGCCCTCCACCCCACTTGTAAGGGAGACTCTGAAGGCGATTTCCTGCGGCCACTGCCCGATGAACCACGGGCGGTGCATCAGCTGGTGCCACCGCACGACCATTTAGCAAACTCACCTTTCCTCGCTCACGAATAAGCGGTGCTGGCGGACTGACCTGCGGGACGAAGACACTAGCACCCTGCACTACGGGCGGATATGTTGGCCGACTTGCTTGAGCCATCGCGCTTGCCGTTTGATAGATCACTGGACTTCCTCCATAAACTTGCCCAGTGAAAACTCGGGGCTGCTGATAGCCACTCACGAGAGGCCTCGCTGCATGTGTCTGGACTAGGCCCTGAACTCCCTGAGAGTGATGACCCCACTTCGGACTCACTTGGCAACTTGAAAGGGATAAACTCAGGAGTGTGCACAGGGATTTT
Organism: uncultured Verrucomicrobiales bacterium; assembly: GCA_937928425.1. Taxonomy (GTDB): domain Bacteria; phylum Verrucomicrobiota; class Verrucomicrobiia; order Verrucomicrobiales; family Akkermansiaceae; genus SW10. The sequence continues at coordinate 2,469 of CALFVL010000127.1, read as the reverse complement.
TGAATCCGAAAAGAAGAACTATTTATCATACCAGAAAATCAGGAATTATAGACCTAGACTCTTCCTCAAAGGTTCTGTTCAACTTTATTTCATATAAATTATAAAGATATATCTTATTAAATATAAAGATAACTTAATAAAACATTTTTAAACCATTCTCATTCAAGGGGAGATTCCAAATATATCCGCCAAAAAGCCCACAACGTGAGGAAGAAAAAGAGAACAATGCTGCACCCCGGCCCGCCCGGCTGAAGCCCAACTGCCCAACTGCCCAACTGCCCGAGAAAACTGAGACTATCTTAATCCGATTTCCGCCCAATTTTTCACACACGCTCACTCGATGAGGACTAAAAAGCCTCAATCCCTTATAAAAATGGATTGAGGCTTCTGGAAAATGGTAGCAACGGGTGGATTTGAACCACCGACAAAAGGCTTATGAGTCCTCTGCTCTACCCCTGAGCTACGCTGCCGATTATTTAAAAAACACGCCTTTCTCAAGAAAGAGTGCGGGCGGGATTTATCGCCAGAGACTACTTCTGTCCAATAAAAAAAGACTTCTTAGGAGCCAAAAAGAAAACAAGCTCATTAAAAGCAATTGGGGGGATCGCTAGAAAGTCCTCGATCAGGAAGCTGGAAAAACGCGACAGTGCCAGTGAACACCACCTATTTCACAGAATCTTCTCAGGAATCTCAAGTGCTGGAATCATCCCTCTATTCTAAAACCCTAATTGTCTACTTCCCACCGAGATAGACCGCGAATAGAATCTCAGACTCCCACTTATCCTCTAAAGTGATGACAGGGCTGGCTTCTCCATGACTTCCCCATAACTTCACTATAAAAACGAAGATGAAATTAGAATTGAGAAACGCGCTCACGATAATCATGGCCTCCTCGACCATTCTCCTCTGTGGATATGGGCTCGGTTTCTTGCTAGGTGAGAAAAAGGGAAAAGCCCACGCTATCAGCCTCACAGTCTCATCCCCCGCTTCTGGAGATGAAAAGGCTTCTTGGGTACGGCGAACCTTAAAAAAATTCGACTCAGAGCTTCAGCTCAGCCCTGCTCAGAAGAGAACGACTCAGCGAGAACTTTCCCAGACCTATGACGCCATCCGTGAGAGCCGCCTTTCTGCGTTAAAACAATACTCCTCCCACATCATCACACTTCACGATAAGCTCCTCCCGCATTTAAACGATTCCCAAAAAACACTCATTCTAGAGCAGCAGCACCAGCTCCAAGAAACCCTCGAATTAGGGTTTCAGTAAACAACACCTCTTCTACTCCTCCGATTTCATCATGAGCCATTCGCAACTTTTTCTCGGGATCGCCTTACTCTGTTTCTCAGCCACTCTGGCTTTTTTTATCTCATTTCGGAAACAAGAACATTCACAGACTGAGAAGCTAAGTATCACCTCCCCGCTCGCCAGAGAACGCACTTCATCACGCAACTCCCGGTCCAGCCAGCTTCCGCTCTCCGATCGTAAAATCAGGCACTCTGATCCTACCAACTATGAAGTCTCAGCCTCAGACGCATCCTTGCGAGAGCTTAGCGAGCGGATCGAGGCTGACTCCCGTAGCCGCTTAGAAAAAATGACACAAAAATACCAACTCAGCGCAAACCAGCGGCGAAAAATCTTCCCCCTTCTGGTCAGTTACCATGCTGAGTTTCAGGAGGGACTTATCGTAAATGGTTCCACAGCCTCCGCTCCCCGTGGCGATCATCTCGCCTCTGAAATCTATCCGGTCCTGAGCCCAAGCCAGCAAGAACCCTACCAAGAAGCCCTTCTCGCCGACAATGAATGGTGGGGAGATATCATCGGTCAACTGCGTGAGGACCTAGACCGGGCTCTCGATGCAGGCGAGCTTGACCTCATTACCGAACCACTCGTCCCAGCCCCAGATGAAGAGAAATGAAGCGCAGAGCTGAAAAACAGCTCTTTCTCTTCGCAAAATTAAGGACTTAAAAGTGCGCGCGAGAGGAATCGAATCTTTTTATTTTAAATCACGGCGAATCATCGTGATGGAGATTCTCGATAGAATAAGGGTTTCAGGGGGCTGTTTGTCATTGTGAACTACCGTAATAAAAAAAGACCGCGGAACCTTTGCGGAACCAAAAAGCCGATCACCAGCGTTTTTTGGTGCTTCCCACGACCTTCCAGTCCTTAAAGTCGGCTGGTTTTCTTCTCCTCCTTGGGGCGTTTTTGTATTCAGTCGCGGCGCCCATACAATACCACGCCATGGCAGAACAAAGTATGTCGTCATCATGCTCTCCAGCCCTCGCCTCATCTCGTCCATTATGAGAGGTGATGAATGCTTTCGCTTCACGATACCAATCGCTCGATGGGACCTCAATGACTCCTTCACGAATCGCTGTGGCCAAGGCCTGAATCAAGGCTCTCCGAATCTCTCGGTCTTTTAGCTTGAAGCCGTATTGCTCAGTTTTTTCCCCTCCCAAGCGTGCATTAAGGAC
>CALFVL010000126.1 GCA_937928425.1 uncultured Verrucomicrobiales bacterium | reverse complement strand
AGATCGGCTTGAGGTTCAAATAGGACGAGGTAAATGCCGGTAAAGAGGGCTGCTCCGACCATTTCGTAACAGGTGATGACGTGATGGCTGGCCTTTGCGCTGTGGAAGCTATTGATGATGGAGAAAATGGCGGCAAGAGTCGCGGAGAGGAGGGCGATGAGCAGGCCTTCCCCGAATTGGAGATCACTTTGGAAGATGATGATGACGCCGAGGGTGACGATGGAGCCGAAGATGAGATCAATAGGGCGGAATCTACGTTCTCGGACCATGAGGGGTTCAAGGATGGCAGTCCAGAGTGAGAGGGTGGCGATACCGGCCATACAGATCGAGACGTTCGCGATTTTTACGGCTGCAAAGAAGCTGATCCAGTGTCCCCCGATCAAGAAGCCGGTGAGGATGAAGGTGATCTTATCCCGATGGGGAATTGAAAGATGAGGCTTCTGCCAAATGATGAGGATGAGGGCGGCGAGGCCAGTCCGGTAGAAGGTGAGGCTGGCGGCAGATAGGGAAATTAACTCTCCTAGGACGGCGGTAAATCCCCAGAGGATGATGATAAGCTGAAGCTTAAGGTGATCACGGGGCATGGCGGTTTATGATCCGGCGGAGTTTCCTACTTTGGCATAGAGCTCGATCATGTTCTGGCTGCTTTCTATGAGGTCGGGAGCCAGAGTGACGCTACCGGGCTGGAATAAGAGGAGGGTGGAGGAGCCTCCGAAGGCGAAGTAGCCTTTTTCTTCTCCTTTCTCTACGGACTGGCCGGGGGTGAAAGTCTGCTGAATGCTGCCCACACAGGTGGCCCCGATTTCCATGCACAGGATGGTGCCGTAATTCTCGGTGACGAGCGGGGTGATGGTCCGCTTATTCTCCCATAGGTAGGAGAGGCGCTGCCGGAGAGCGAGAGGGGAGACGGAGAAGAGGGGGCCATTTATGAGGCGGGTTTCACCTGGGGTGCCCGCACAAGGGAAGTGAAAACGGTGGTAGTCTACGGGACAGAGGCGGGAGAGGAGTAGGGGGCCGTCTTGATATTGTTCTGCAAGTTGGGCATCACCGAGTAGGGCAGGGAGGTCGAATTTTTGACCTTTAATGAATACGGATGAGATTTCGCTGGCATTGGGAAAACCGAGGTGGCGACCATCGGCAGGAAAGAGGATGGGAGCGTCGGCGAGGGGGCGGGCACCGGTTTTTAGTTTCCGGTAGAAGAAGTCGTTGAAGGAGCTGAAGTCTGTGCTCTTTTTTTCAAAATCCCCCGCTGAGAGACCGTAGGTTTTAAGGAAGGGAGCAATTTTAGCGGCTGTCTTAGGCTGGTCCATGCGCTTGCCGTACCATTTGGAGAAAAAGGGGCGTTTTACGAAGCTGTGGAGGGCGATTTTTCCAAGGGGGTTCCCGTAGGCCCAACGGAGGAAGCCCTCACCGTAGACCTGCTCGGTTTCAATTTGTCCTGTTTCGCGATTGAGGTATTTAATGGGCTCCACGGGGAAGACCATGGCTACGAATCAAGAAAATGAAATTTGAAATTTCGCGTCCTGCCGCTACGTCTATTCCAGACATGCGCGACTTCGTTCTTCTAGCGGCCACGGCCACCTTACTTTGCGGGTGTGGTCAGCCTGAAAAGTCGATCCATGTGAGCGAGACTAGGGAGCTGACTCTTCACGATCGCAGCTATCCTGGGAATCTTCAGGATCATCCACCCCTGAGTTGGCGTCGCCTACCGGGCACGCAGTTTCGCCTGATTAATTATGTGACCGGGGAGGGTGATATGGTGGAAATCGTCATGGGGGAGTCGCAGGGTGAAGTGCTAGAGAATGCTAATCGCTGGCTGGGGCAGTTCGGGCTGACTCCCTTACAGTCGACCAAGTTTTTAGGAAAGACGATGATGCTTGGAAAAGAGGCTTACATCGTGGAGGGAGCGGGCACGTATACCCCGGGAATGGGGAAGGGAGTGCAGGAAGAGTTTTCTATGATTGGAGTCATTCGCCAGTCAGGAACTAATATCATCACCTTAAAGATGACGGGGCCTACGGCGGAGGTTGAGAAGGCTCGTGATGACTTCTTCACCTACATGCGTAGTTTTATCCCGATTGAAGATCATTTTATCGAAACGCCTTCAGGCTCTTAAATTATGAGTGATTCGACTCCTGACAAACGCCCATCACTACTAGTCCGAATTTTTCGGGTGTTATCGGGCTACGAGATTGCGGTGATCTGCCTTAGCCTTCTTTTCGTACTCACATTCTTCGGCACGATTGAGCAGAAATGGTTCGGTCTGTGGTCTACGATTCATAAGTATTTTGATATTAGTTCCTTGATTGTGGTGCCCACTAATGGGAGTGGTAAAGTGATCTTCTTACCTCTTCCGGGGGCCTACTGGGTCATTGTGGTACTGGGTATTAATATGCTTTGTGGAGCTATTATTCGTGCCCGTAAGGGGTGGAGGAAATTTGGGGTTCTTCTCAGCCATTGCTCGATTTTATTCATGCTCATCGCGGGGGCGGTTTCCAGCGTATCGAAGGAAGAGGGACACATGCGGGTGTTGCAAGGAGAGAGGTCAGATTACGCTCAGAAGCTTTTTAAACATGACATTGAGGTATTCCGCTATGATGAAAATGGCGACCGTGAGCCTCCGGCGATCATACGCTCTAAGTATATAAAATCTCTCGATGAAGATGAGACCCTAAGGGCAAGCTTTGAGAACTTCGACTTTACCTTTGAGGTGGATCAGTATCTTCCATTTTCGGTCCTGGCGCTAGAATCATCTAGTCAGGTCGCGCCAGAAGGGGTGGAAGTGGTCGATGGCTTTTTCATCAGTAAAACTGAGAAAAATATCAAACAAGAGGAGGCGAATATGCCGGGCTGTTACGTCTCCGTAAAAGATAAGAATGGGGAGCTCATCCAGCGTCTCGTGCTCTGGGCGGGTAATCCCTATCCAGTGAGTTTTACTTATGAGGGGGCTCGTTATGGGGTGACTTATTTGATGGAAGTGTGGCCGATGCCCTTCGTGGTGGATTTGCATAAGACACTCGGCGAGTATCATCCTGGCACGAGCATCCCGAGCTGGTTCCAGAGTAATATTACGAAGATTGATGGGAACTCGAACGAGGATTATGAAATCGTGATGAATGAGCCGGCCCGCCATGATGGCTACACTCTTTATCAGGCGGGGTACACTGCCGCAGCGGAGGGTGAGACGCCGTCCTCAACTTTCGCGATCGTCAATAATCCTTCTGATAAGTGGCCAGAGTATGCCCTCTACGCCTCTACGGTGGGCTTGCTGATCCATTTCCTTGTGATGTTAGGGCGCTTCGCGGGGAGTAGCCGACCTAAGAAAAACAAAACCACTGAACCTTCTCTCTCGTGAGTGTGCAAAAATCTTCCTCAGACTTGTCAGCAGGGCCTAGCTATCGGGGCCTTCGCTGGGGCTTGGTGCTCTTTTTCCTAGCAGTCCTCTTCGGGCTAGTGGGCTTTGGCATCCGAGGGGCGATCCCTGAAAACGAGGTCCGGGAACTCAGCGGCTACTCACCATGGAGTAAAGAGGTGGTGGAAGTCGCCTCCGCAATTCCGGTGCAGGATGGGGGGCGGGTGAAACCACTGGCAACGTACGCCCGCTTTAAGATGCTCAGTTTTCATGGGGCTCTCACCATGAAGGTGGAGTCTGGCGGTGCGGTGCATAAAATCGGCCCGGTAGAGTGGTTACTAGACTGTATGTTCCGCCCTGAGCTGGTGGACGATTTGCCAATTTTCCGCTTAGATGATTCCGATATCTTAAAGCCCTTTAAGATCGAGACAAAGAAGCGCCGAGCGCGTCTTAGTTTTAATGACATCCAAGCGGGTGGATCAGCTGATGAAGATGGTTTTCAACAACTCATCGCAAGGGGGCGTGAGCTATTAGAAAAGCAGGAAGCGGAGGGTAAGGAGTCTCTTAGTAAGAATGAGAAAAAGACGGTCGACTTCGCCCAGCTGGTCTTAAATTATACTGGGGTACGAGATTCCCTAGACATTATCCGAGCAGGTTTACCTCAGATTGAGGCGAGCGATTTGGCCTTCGTAGATCAGGATCATCTCGAGATGCTGAATCGAGTGAGTGATCCATCTCGTTTTTTTTACTGGCTGCCTATCCTTGATAGTGTGGTGAACTCTACGCGCCGTCTTGATTCTCCTGAGGTGAGGCAATTCGAGTATGAATTAAATCGGCAAGTGACTTTCGCAAAGTACGGTCCGGTCCTCCTCACGCCGCAATCTGTTGAGGAAGATGAGTGGATGAGTTTAGGCTCCGGGGTGGAGCACTTTCTCCGTGGTGAGTTAGAAGATCCCACGATTTTTTTTAAGGACTTTGGTGCGCTCGTAGAAATTGGAGAAGCGGCGAAGTCTCCTAACTCAGCTGAGTTTTTAGAAAAACTGACAGCATGGAAGAAGGATTTCACCTACCGCGCTGAGTTACGTGATGAGGGTGAGAAGATCGATACCGAGGTGACTTACTATGATCGTAATTACTTCATGCGTGGTCTGGCTTGGTTCATCTTCGCTTTCCTAGTGTCTGCTCTAGGGTGGATCGTCCGAGATGGGAAGGGAGGACGAGTGATCCAAGGCGGGACTGCGGTGATTTTCACCATTGCGGTGGTTTATGTTTTAGCAGGGATCGTGCACCGCTATGTCATCACAGGGCGTCCTCCGGTATCTAATCTTTACGATACTATCCCTTTCATTACCGCAGGGGCAGTGATCGTTCTAGGAGTCGCCGAATTTTTAACGAGGCGGCGGATTTTACTTTCGATCGGGGCGGCGATCGGGGTGATCGGCCTCTTCTTCGCCTTCCGGTTCGAGCTGGGAGATGCTCAGGATAATATGGACCCGCTGCGTGCGGTCTTGGATTCTAACTACTGGCTGGCGACTCATGTGGTGACGATCACGATCGGTTATAGCGGGGGGCTGATTGCCTGTTTCCTCTCCATGACTTATGTTTTCTTAGCCTTGGCGGGGGTAATGAAGGACCCGAGGGCCTTCCACCGTTTTATGACGCGGACAGTGTATGGAATCACCTGTTTTACTCTTCTGTTTTCTCTCGTGGGGACGGTCTTAGGCGGGATCTGGGCGAATGATTCTTGGGGCCGCTTTTGGGGCTGGGATCCTAAGGAGAATGGGGCCCTTCTCATCGTCCTATGGAGTTTAATCATTCTTCATTGCCGTCTGGCAGGATGGATGAAGGGCTGGGGAATTCACTTGATGAGCATCCTAGGAGGCTCGGTGGTGGTCTTCTCTTGGTGGGGGGTCAATATGCTGGAAGTGGGCCTGCACTCTTATGGCTTTATTGAGGGGGCAAGTACGGTGTTTTACTTTTATGGAGCGACCTTATTGGCCTTTTTAGTCGGGGTAGCGGCTTGGTGGATCGAGCGGATGCAGAAAGCGGTGAAGCCCTAGGACGGTAAAGTCCCTCACAGTCGCCGCAGAAGCTGACGTGTCTTAGGAATTTCTAAGTCGAGTTGCTAAAACACATTGCCAAGATAAGGCCATGGCTCGGCCGGAACTTCTGGGTCGAGGTGACGACGGTAGTTTTCCCTACACCGAGTGGACAGGGGGGGATTTAAGCCCTTACTGACCTTCTTTTTCCTTGGCGGCTTTTTCGGCCTCTTCTTCCTTGAGGAGTGTTTCGAATTCTTGTTCCTCAGGGGTCAGGGCGTCCCAGCGGGCTTTTTCAGCGGCTTCTTCTTCGGCAATTTTAGCAGCGGCTTCTTGTTCTGCTTTCTT
>CALFVL010000125.1 GCA_937928425.1 uncultured Verrucomicrobiales bacterium | reverse complement strand
CAGCACTCTTTCGCGCAAGCGGCTTTTCCAGATGATTTAGGACACTTTTTACATCCGCTGCACTCCTTGGTATTTGCAGCTTGATCACCCATGCCTTCGGCATTTTTCGCTTTGGGATGACCTTTACTGCACTTTTTACAGTCTTTGCAATTTTCTTTAGAGGCATCGTCTCCGTGTTCACGAGGAGCTGTCTGAGCTGCTCCATCTTGTGCTTTTGGCGAGTGAGTTGCCTTCAGAGCAGTTTTAGGAAGGTCGGCTTGAGGGGCTTTTGCAGGGCCTTGTGCTTTTGGCGGGGTACTTGCCTTTAGAGCAGTTTTAGGAAGGTCAGCTTGAGGGGCTTTCGCAGGACCTTGGGCTTTCTTGCTGGCTTTTTTAGAAGGTTTTTTTTGCCCGAGAGCGGCCTGCATGATGCTTACAGCCTCTTCTTTACTGATTTTTTTAGAGTTGAGGAGCTCTTCGAGGATTGGTTTAAGCCTATCTTTACGAGCTTTTAGGCGAGATCCGCGTGGGCTTGATTTCTCGACTTTCTGCTTAGAATGATCAGAGATCTTAAGATCTTGGTCTGGCTGCCCTGTTTTCTCTGCGATCCCGAAGGAGGCAAGGAAGAAGGTGCTGATTAGGGTGATGATGAATAGCTTCATAACGCTACCTATCTACCACTTAATGGAAACTTGTCCAGAAATTGGAAGTGATTTAATTTCTCAATCTGAGAGGGAGAATATGCTCTTTTTTTCTTCTCGAGAGCTGGTGCTCGTAAGCCCAGTCCACTCATAGAGCGAATTATTAGAAACGCTCACCTGGGCCGGTGTTCCAGAGGAGGTGCATTTCTTCTAAGGTGGGTTTTTTTACGGGGCGGATGATGCGGAAGCCGAGGCCCCATTTATCGGTGTGATACCAGATGGATTTAGGGTCTTGGGGGTCGGTGTTTTTCCAGCTTTGAGAAGATGGGAGTCGGGCACCAGAGCGGAGGTCTTGGGGGTCATCATCCCAGTCTCCACCCCGGGTGATACGCGGATAGCGCTTAGGCGAGAGGGCGAGGGGATTCGTGCTCCCGTCTGGATGTTGTTCGTAGGAGGGAAGGTAAGCATCTAGGGTCCATTCACGGGCATTGCCGTGCATATCGAAAAGGCCCCAAGGGTTCGGCTTTTTTGTTCCGACTGCTTGGTAAGAACCGTCTGAGTTTTCGTAATACCAGGCGTGGTCGCCGAGTTTTGCGGGGTCATCACCGAAGGAGTATGCGGTGGTGGTGCCGGCGCGGCAGGCGTATTCCCACTCGGCCTCGGTGGGGAGGCGGTAGTAGTGGCCGGTTTGAGCACTGAGCCATTCGCAGAACTTGGAGGCGGCGTGCTGGGTCATGGCGACTGCGGGATACTGCTCGGCGTAGCCTGCTTGATCCGCCATGCCATTATGCATGGGCATGTAGGGAGGGGTGGGCTGGGAGATGGCATCGAGGAGGACGGAGGTGCCTTGGAAGGGGGGCTCTGGATTAAGCTTATTACCGTCTAGGTCGAGAGTGCCGTCTTTATTCCGGTTTTTCCCGTTTTCCATGAAGGCTTGGTAGGCCTTCCAGGTGATTTCCGTGGAGGCCATCCAGAAGGGTTCGATTTTAATTTTACGTTGGGGGCCCTCGTCTTCTGATCGGTCGGCCTCATTCTCGGGGCTGCCTAGGGTGAACTCTCCACCGGGGATGGGGATCATCTCGATTTGAGCGTTCCCAGATTTAGGGATGATTTCGGTATATGACTGGGGGGCACCAGCGGGTGTTTCTTTGAGAAGAGCAAAGATTTTTTCGGTCACGGGAAGGAAGGTGGTGGCCGGGTCTGGGCGTTTTCCGGGGATGAGTGAGACGGAGTCAAGAGTGCTGGGGGAAGCTGACTTGAGGCTCTCGGGAGTTTCGCCATTTTCTTCTAGGGAGGACTGGCGGTCTTGCTTTTCTAGAAATGGGTAGGGCTCGGAATCGCAGCAGGAGTGGAAGAGCACGCAGAGGGGGAGGGTGAGGAGTGGTAGAGATTTAAGGCGATTCATTAGGCTGAGAAGTGTCCGAAGTTTGGTAGCGGAAGGGAGTCAGTCGATCAAGGTCTTCTTGGTTGACGGATCGCTGTCAGGGGTCAGATTCCAAGCCTCTATGAGAGGAATTAAATTTTGCTTAAATGCAGCTCTACTGGGGTCTGTGATTCATGCGCAGGATATCTTGCAGCCTCTTGTGGTGACGGGACAGCGTGAAGAGGAACGAGAGGGGAATGTGGAGGTGGAACGGATCGAGGCGGAGCGGGTGAGTGAGCTTTTAGGGCAGGTTCCGAGTTTATCGGTGGTGGCGACTGATTCGGCTGGTTTCGGTGATACTCTGGCGGTGAGGGGGACTGCGAATACTCTTTTCTTCGGTGGGGCAGGAGTGGCCTTAGTGGTGGATGATGTCCCCTTTGGTGATGTGTATACTTACTCGACTGAGTTTTTCGATCTGGAGTCTTTTACCTTACACCGTGGGCCTCAGGGGAGTCGCTTTGCGAGAAATGGGCCGGGGGGGCTGATCGAGCTAAAAACACTGGGGCCTACGGAGACGCCCGAGTATGGTTTTAGCGCAGAGTATGGGAGCTTTGATTCGCTGAATTTACGTTTCCGGGCGAGTGGTCCTCTCGATGAGCGCTGGGCATACACCTTCCAGAGTTACTATAAGAGGCGAAATGGTTTCATTGAGAATACCAATCCGGCGGTGGGTGGCTTTAATGATGATCGTGAGCAGTTCGGAGCCTTGGGTAGTCTTTATTACACTCCGAGTGCGGACTTAGAAGTGCGTTTCCGAGCCCTCTATGAGGGGACTCGTGATGGGAGCCAACGTTTGACTGGACTGCCGGGCGTGGCTTCAGACTTTGGAGCTTTTGTGGACTCATCTCGAGCGCAGGACTTCTTTGAGGTGAATTCTGATTTAGAGGGGGAGACAGAGATTGATCGTTTACAGTTCTCGCTGCACCTCGATCAGGACTTGGGCTGGGCTCGTTTAAAGTCGATCACTTCCTATCAGACTTGGGAGCTGAGTCCTAATACGGTGGATCTGGACCTCACGGCTTTTCCGATCACCACTTCGTCGATCAATCAGGAGCAGGATGTTTGGGGTCAGGAGTTTCGGCTGGAGTCAGATGAGTCGGCAGATTTACGCTGGCGGGCTGGCCTGGCATATCTACGTAGGGATAGTGAGGGTGATGCTGAGCGTGCTTTCCCGTTCGAGATTCCCGGAGTGGGAGCATTTAATTCAGTTCAGACGACGATCTTCGAGATTGAGGAGGAGAGTGTGGCGCTTTTTGGAAATCTGGAATGGGATGCGAGTGAGCGGACTAGGGTGGAGCTGGGCGGTCGCTTGGAATATGTGGAGAATTCGGTAAGGCGTTTGCAGGTCGATAGTGGGGACTTTCCTTCAGTTTCTCCTACGATCCGTGATCAGAGAAATGATTTCTTTTTTACGCCATCATTAGGGCTGCGTTATGCGGTGACTGATGAGGCGACTCTCTTTGCGCGGACCTCGACTTCATTTAAGCCTCAGGGTTTTACGGCGTTTAGTAATAATGCGGAGCAGACGAGATTTGATGAGGAATTCGCGTGGGAGACTGAGGTGGGTTTACGCTATGAGAGTGCTGATGATGAGCTGGCTTTTGAGCTGCGGGGTTATTATAAGCGTATTGATGATTATCAGCTGAATACGACGGTGCCGAACTCGACGGATTTCATCATCGTGAATGCAGACCGAGTGACTGCTTTCGGGGTGGAGGCGGAGCTCTTATGGAAGCCGGTAGAGGCTTTTAGCTTACAGGCAACTGCGGGCTGGAATGAGATCGAATTTGATGATCATACTGGGCTTAATGGAGATGATCTTTCTGGTAACGATGTTCCTTTTATTCCGGAATTTACGGCGAGTTTGACAGCACGTTATGACTTCCAGAGAGGGTTCTACTTGCAGGCGGGAGTCCGTGCAGTGGGGCAGACTTTCTTTGAGGAGGGGAATCAGAGTGACTTTAGTCAGGGATCTTATGAGGTGTGGGATGCTCAGCTGGGTTATGAGGCAGAAAACTGGAATGCTGCGATATTTATCCGAAATGCCTTCGATGAGGAGTATTTCAGTTTTGTGAATAGCCAGATTGCGGCGGGTAGTCCCGGTGATCCACAGGTGCTGGGGGTTCGACTCGGTTTGGAGTTTTAAAATGGAGGGTGGAGCAAGATTGGGCTTGTCAGTGGGCTTGATTTGTGTTTTTCCCCTCTGCTCGCGGGCGATTTAGTCACCGCGCATTCTTTGGAGTTATGGATGCTGATAATATTGTTCCTTTTGAAGCAGCCAAAGCCCCTCCTCGTTCTAGTGCGATCCCTATGAAAAACGATCTTGTTGAAAAGGCTGCTGAAATTGTCCCCGATCCTTTGGTGTTGGTAAACCTCGTGTCAAAGCGAGTGGCCCAACTTAATCAGGGGCGTGCTCCCTTGATCGATGCTGTCCCGAGTATGGGATTTGCGGATATTGCGCTCACTGAGCTCATTGAGGGGAAGATCAAGCTGGTCGAGCAACCAAAAGCTTAGTCCGGGTCTGCTTCTAGAAGGACGGGCGCATTTTTTTTAGCTGTCATGTCTGATGAAGTTGCGAAGAAGGAAGTAGCGGCTAATAAGCGTGCTCGGCGTGATTATCATATCACTGAGACCTTAGAAGCGGGGCTGGTCTTACGCGGCACGGAGGTGAAGTCGATCCGTGAAGGAAAGGTGAGTATCAGCGAGTGTTTCGCGAGAATCGAGCGCAATGAGTGCTGGCTTTATGGCTGTGACATTCAGCCATGGCAGACGGCGGGAAGTTACTTTCAGCATGAGGCGAAGCGGCCGCGCAAATTGCTCTTACATAAGAATGAGATTCTTAAGCTATCACAGTCTACTTTACAGAAGGGTTTCACCTTAGTGTGCTTGAAGCTTTATTTTAAGGGCCGGCGGGTGAAGGTCCAGCTAGGTCTAGGGAAAGGAAAAGGGCACGCAGATCAGAGGCAAGATTTGAAAAAGAAGACGGAGCTTCGTGAAGCCCAGCGGGAGGTGGCACGCTTTCACAAGGGACGTCTCTAGTGGGGCGCAAGGACGACTAGGCTTGGCGAATGGAGGAGATGGCTGCGGCCATGTCTGTGGCTCCGAAGGTGGAGGACCCGGCGACGAGGACGTTTGCCCCTGCTTGCCCGGCGGTGGCGGCGCTATCTGCGGCGATTCCTCCATCTACCTGAATGTGGTAGTTAAGAGACTGTTCCTTGCGGTGTTTTACTCCTGCTTCGACCTTGGCCATCATTTCTGGTATGAAGGACTGTCCGCCGAATCCGGGGACCACAGTCATGACGAGGAGCATATCAATGTCTCCTAGGAAGGGGAGGACGGCCTCGAAGGGGGTGGCGGGATTCAGGGCGAGCCCGGCTTGGCAGCCTGCCGCACGGATCGCGCTCAGTGTGCTGCCGACTTCGTGCTGTGCTTCTGGTTCTACGTGGACGGTGATCATGTCTGCTCCGGCAGAGATGAAGCGAGGTAGGTAGTGGTCTGGACGCGCGATCATGAGGTGGACATCAAGGAAGATGTCATTGGTTTCATGGATGGCTTGGATAATGGCGGGCCCGAATGAGATGTTATCGACGAAGTTTCCGTCCATGACATCGAGGTGCATCCAATCGGCTCCAGCTTTAATTGCGCGGGAAGTTTCTTCAGCAACTCGGCCGAAGTCTGCGGCGAGGAGTGAGGGGGCGATGATGCGATCTTCAAAAGTCCACTTTTTCACGCGCCAAGTCATAGGCGTAAAGTCGGAGTTTGGCGCGTAAAAAAGTAAGAAATGGTGGCCTGGGCTTTACCTAGAAATCGAGCGGACCACGGTGGCGTGCGGATCGATCCGTGCTACTGCTCCTACGCCATCGAGAATGTAGTTTAGGGCAGCAGAGACGGGGATTTGATTCATCCTTAAGTTGATCTTGCGGTTTTTTAGTTTTCCGGTGGGATCTTGGATGACGAAGTTGGGCGAGAAGGTCTGTGCGCTCGCTTCGAGGGTGAGTTCATTAAGCGCTTCTAGGGCTTCTTCTAGAGTGGCGTCGGCGAAGTGAAGCTTCGCAATTTTGGTATTTTTGAAGAGGGCATTTCGCTTTTGGAGAGCGATTCGTTTATTGACGGCGGGGATCTGGGTGAGTTGATGGCGGGCATGTCCGTGGCCGGGGCTCAGTCTCAGAACGGCCTTGAAGGCGGTTTTGGCTTCTTCTGCTCGCCCAGCCTTCATCGCGGTGAGTCCTTTTTGGTAGAGGGTCTGGATTTTTAGGGCTTTTTCTTTGAACTCATCGGCGAGGCTGCTGCTGGTCAGTGCGAGGGTGATGTTTATGAGTGTTTTTAGTCTTTTCATTGCTTCTTGGGATGGCGGCTGAGGTGGGAGGTGGTCTGCTGGGTCATTATTGATGAGCAGGTCTCTGGCGTGAGCCGGCCTTTGGTGTTGTTGTTCATTTAAAAAAATGAATGAACGACTAGCAGACTAGAGAGAAGAAAGGGGGGCGTCAAGATCTCGCTGTTCTGAATGGCGCGAGTCTGATGGGGGCGTTTTACGAGGCTGGGGGATGATGTTTAGATCTTTCTTCCCGTAGCGATGTTGCTGGATGTCTACGATGAGGGCTTGGCGCTGGGGGAGGATGTGCCGCCAAGCCTCGGGAGGCATATCTGAGATGATGATGAGGGCTTGCTCTGAGGGGAGGGTTTCGATTTGGGAGGTGAGGTCGTGGGCCTCGGTGTCAGTGGCTCTCTGGGCATGAGCGAGTGTGCCTAGGGTTTCACTCCAGGCTGTGGCATGGAAGCTGGCTTGCGTTTCCCAAGCTAGGAAGTCAGCCCGTAAGGTGGTGGGGATGCCGATGCTGCGGAGGTGGCGGAGCGTGCCGCAGACCAGTGAGAGGGCCCGCTCGAAGAGATCGGTACGGATGAGGGTGTGGTCTGTGCCAAAACTGTGGAAGATGAGGGCTGCCTCACGCGGGCGAAAGCCGGGGGGATCATACTCACGGACTCGCGGGCTGTGACCACGAGAGAGCGAGCGGATGGTGGAGGGCCAGTGGATTTGCTTGGCGTGGTCACCCGGGCGGTAGGGGCGGAGGCCACGGGGCTCACCGGGGGCATCACCTGCTTGATGGCCTTCTCCTTGCCAAGCGTCATCAAACTCTCCATGGGTGAAGAATTCTTTTGGAATAAGGGGCTTCGGGAAGACGAGAATTTCCTGAAGGGTGACGATATTTTTAGTGAAGCAGAAGAGTCCGAGGGGGAAGGAGGAGGATAGGGTGCAAGGGTGTTGTGCACTGGCTCCGCGTTTAGAGATGGAGCCACGGACCTTGGTGTTAGAGGAGGAGCGGGCGGCGGTCCATGGGGCGTGGATGTGGATAGTGGCGGATTTTGAGAGGTGGAGCTGGAGTTCGATGCTGTAGGCGTCAAAGAGTTGACGTGAGTTGCGCTGGGTGAGGTGGAGATCGAAGGGGCAGTCTGCGAAGACGCACTCAGGGGCGAGGAGCTCGATGTCTAGGCCAGAGAGATTCCAGTGGCCAAAAAGGGAGGTGATGAGGATGAGGAGAAAGGCGGCGGCTCCGAGGGAGATGAGGACGCCATCAATCAGAAGAAGTCCTGCTACGCTGAGGGCTACAGCTGCTCCGATGAAAGCGGCACCGCGTGGATTTATGGACATCAGGGGGCAGTTTGAATACTGGGGTGGGGGCGTCGAGATTTGTTCTAAAAAAAGAAGGGTGAAGAAGCTGCGATCTGAGCTTGCCAAGTGGGGGTGGTCTATCAAAGAATCCGGCGCTTTCAGAAATGAGAGGCCTCCGTGGCGGAATTGGTAGACGCTGTGGATTTAAAATCCATTGACCCTAGGTCGTGCCGGTTCGATCCCGGCCGGAGGTATTTTTACCAAAGGGATGCCGTGGCAGATGGATGCCGTGGAGGGGGAGTGAGGACCGCGAGAAGGGGTGAAGAAAGAAGGGGTGCCTTGCGCTAGTTTTATTTTTTAAGGCCGAGAGCCCGTTCGATGTCTAGCTTACGGAGGTGTTTTTCGGAGAAGGTTTTCCGGATACGTTCTTGGATGTCTTTATTGTGAAGGAGGGCTGCGAAGTTTCCTTGTTGGTAGGCTTCTTGGATGGCGGGGTCTACGGGGATGGCATCGTAGATGATAGGACCGCCCTGACCAGCGGCGAGAGCGGCGTATTGCTCAGGGTGCTCTTTAATGATGGCGAGCTTAGCAGCGGTGCTGTCTAGGGGATCGTTTAGAAAGTCGATTTTTTGATGCCATTTTCCGAGGTCGCTGGTGTCGATCCAGTTTTTAAGCTTGGCGAAGAGGGGCTGTTCGCTGGAGTTGTCGATCTTCCCTGTGACGTATTCTTTAAGGCGCTCTAGTTCTGACATCGTGCCAGCATAGCGAACTCCGGTGAGCATAAAGTAAGCGATACCGGCACTCAGGAGGAGGCCGAAGGTGCCACCGGTAAGACCGAAGCCACCGGTGCGGGCTTGGCTACCATCGTGGCTTTTCCCAGCGAGGAAGTTTAGGACAGCACGGACGAGGATGATGGTGAGGAATGCGACTCCGATGCCGATGGCGGTGGGCATCCATGGTTCTGGCTCAGTGGTGAGTTTTCTGGTGATGAGGAAGCCGTTATTATAAGCCCAGAGGCCTGCGAGAGCTCCGAGGGCGAGGGAGATTAAGTTGAAGAAAATCTTCACGAAGCTCTTTAAGAAGCCGAGGATGGTGAAGAGGGTGAGAAGACCGCCGATGATGAGATGAGGGGGGAGGTTTTCCATGATGAAGTTAGGATTACGATGAATGTCTCTGGGCTTGGGAGGAGCGGTTTAGGAGGGGCTGGTTTGACAGAAGGCGCGGTGACGGAGGAGGTGGTCTACGAGGGTGAGGTTAGCCATGGCCTCGACGATGGGGACGGCGCGAGGTAGAACGCAGGCATCGTGGCGTCCGCGGCCCTTGAGCTGGGTGTCTTCTTTATCTTTAGAGACGGTGGGCTGGGTGGACATGATGGTGGCGGTGGGCTTAAAGGCGATGCGGAAGAGGATGGGTTCTCCATTTGAGATGCCGCCTTGGACGCCGCCGGAGTGGTTCGTTCTGGTGCGGACGGTATCACCCTCCATGTAGAAGTGGTCATTATGTTCGGAGCCTTTTAAGGTGGTGCCAGCGAAGCCAGATCCGATCTCAAAGCCCTTCGTGGCGGGGATGGAGAGCATGGCCTTAGCGAGGTCAGCTTCTAGTCGATCGAAGACGGGTTCACCTAGTCCTGCGGGGCAGCCACGGATGACGCACTCGATGGTGCCGCCGATGGAGTTCCCCTCAGCGCGGACCTCTTTAATGCGGGCGATCATTTTCTGGGCGGCAGCGGGATCGCCGGTGCGGACGATGTTAGACTCGATCTCTGCGGAAGTGATGCTGAGGGGATCGACTTGTGCAGGGATGTCTTGGATGCTTTTGACCCAGGCGAGGGTCTGGATGCCGGGGGCGAGGTGAGCGAGGACTTTTTTAGCGATGGCAGCAGCGGCGACCCGGCCGATGGTCTCACGTGCGGAGGAGCGGCCTCCACCAGCGGGATTACGGGTGCCATACTTGGCGTCATAGGTGTAGTCGGCGTGAGAGGGGCGGTATTTAACGGCCATTTCATTATAGGCTTCTGGGCGGTGGTCTTTATTACGGACGAGGATGGCGATGGGGGAGCCGAGGGTTTTTCCTTGGTAGGTGCCGGAGAGGATCTCGCAGGTGTCGGCCTCATTACGGGGGGTGGTGACCTCGGACTGACCGGGGCGGCGGCGGTCTAGCTCGACTTGCAGGTCTTCTTCTTTAAGAGGGATGAGTGGGGGGCAGCCATCAATGATGACGCCGACTCCTCCACCGTGGGATTCGCCGAAGGTGGAGATGCGGAAAAGTTGGCCAAGTTGGCTGGACATGGGCGGAACTTTAACAGGGGAATTTATGGGGGCAAGTGCCGTTGCTCGGTGGGCGTTTTAGGGGGCGAGTGATTTTAAGAGATTTTCTTTAGCTGGGGGACCGAGCTGGAAGCTATCGTGGCCTAGGCCTGAGATTAGAATGACCTCGAGGAGCTCTTGATTGAGTCCTTGTCGGATCAGGTCTTCAGCTGAGAGGGCGGTGTGGCCCGCGCATTGGCTGAGTTTTAGGTTCCAGTTTCCAATGCCGTGGAAGGCGCGATAGATGACCTCGGTGCAGGCAAGGCGCTCGGCCTTACGGAAGTCGAAGAGAAAGTCGTAGAGCTTACCTTCATGGGTGAGTGCGCGGGTGAGTGCTGTTTTGAGCTCATAGGAGCTGGCTTTAGGGCGGAGGACGGTGAAGGCATCTACGGCGAGGGTCTCGCTCAGGGGGCGGAGTTTGACCCCGTCTTTTTTCGCTTCGAGAACGCTGAGATGCTCCCCGCCATGATGTGGGATGCCTAGGGCACGTCTTAGTTCTGGTGGTCCGAGGTAGAGCGCAGCGTGAGGCCAGAAGCCGGGAAGAAAGAGATTACTCAGAGCATCGTCATGGCGAGTGATGAGAATGTCACCAGGTTTAAGAAGGGCTTGGGCTTTTTCACGGATTTCAATGCTGACCCGTTTCGGAGTCCCGTGCGCTTTCACGAAGGGCTGTTTCATTTCTGCGATTGCGGAGCCACTGAGACGGAATAGGTGGAACATGACCTTAGTGTAGGCTGAGCTGCTGCGCCGCTGAAGAGAGTAGCGCCGGTAGGTGAGGAGCCGGGCCCAGAGGGAGCGTTTTTTAAAGTCTGGGAGAGGGGCTTTTTCTTCTTCTTGGAGCCAGGGAATCATGGCTGCCATTTCGCTCTGTTCTAGGGCGTGATGAATTTTAGTACGATGTTTCTCGTAATAGATCTGAGCTTGGCGGAATTGCCACATTTGTTGGGGCGCGCTAAAGTTTCGGTAGATCTTTGTGAAGGTTTTCCGAGGGAGTTGATAGCGTGGTTCTGCCTCATCGAGCTTAGCCCAGACGATGGGGCGTTCTTTGGCTAGGGTGAGAATGAAGGTGGCGCTGCGTATGAGCATGGAGGCTGCGCAGAAGGCGAGTGCGAAAATTCTTAGATCTCCCTCGCGCTTATCACAGCGGAGCTCCTCCACCATTTGCCAGAGGTTCGCCCGTGCGCCGAGGTATTGGAGGCAGCATTGGCGCAGCCGTTCATCTTCATCTGGGAGGTAGTAGCCTCGTTCTTGTGCGGCGTCTGCATCGCTAAGTTCTGCGCTAAGAGACTGGCGTTGAGGGAGAGCTGGGCGGACTGCTTGTAATGTGCTCCATGCTGATTGTATCTCTGATGATGCCATCGTGGACCCAGATGGTCTACAAGACTTGCGGGGTCGTCAACGATGTCGATCTAACAGGAATGAACCTTCTTAGCATAAAGTCTGAGCGTTCATCATAAAAAGTAGGGAGGCGTCAACCCCTATAAATACAAGGATTGAGGCTTATTTTAACTTTACAAAATACCCGAGACACGGATGATTCCGCCGCTATGAATAAAGGTGAACTCATCGAATCAGTCCAGAAAGCCCTCGGAAAAGAAGCCACTAAGCGCTCTGCTGAGGAGGCCGTTGCCACCGTGCTCGAGTGCATTGCAAAAGGCGTAAAGAAAGATAAGAAGGTCCAGATTATCGGATTCGGAACTTTCGAAGTGAAGAAGCGTGCAGCACGTATGGGACGTAACCCTAAGACTGGAGAAGCTATGAAAATCGGCGCTTCTAAGTCTGTTGGCTTTAAGCCTTCTTCGACTCTTAAGAAGTCTCTCTAAGCTCCCTGCCAGGTCCTTAGACTTCTCATTTAAGAAACCTATCAGCCCAGTGATCTTCGTGGTCGCTGGGCTTTTCTGTTTCCTCTGGCATTCTTGTAGAGGCCTCGTAGGATTCCCCTCAACCTTGATCTTTTTGAGCAATGCCCACCAGTACTGTTGAAAACTACCTTAAAGCAATTTGGTCCTTACAAGGGCAGCGGGAGGGTGACTACCTCGTTCCGGTGGGGCAAGTGGCGGAGAAAATAGCAGTCACTCCGGGCACGGCAACGACCATGATGAATCAGCTCCTTAAAAAAGGGCTGGTCGCATACACTCCGCGAAAAGGTGTGCGTCTGAGTGAGGCTGGTCGCAAGGCTGCTCTGTTAGTTCTGAGGAGACATCGCTTGGTAGAGGCCTTTTTGGTAGAAGTCATGAAGCTGGACTGGGCTGAAGTCCATGAGGATGCTGAAGTTCTAGAACATGTGATTTCTGACCGGCTCTTGGCTCGCATGGATGAAATGCTGAATCATCCCACTCACGACCCCCATGGCGCTCCTATTCCTAATGCTGAGGGTGAATTGACTCCAGATGGAACTGCTGTTTTAGCGGACTGCTCGGCGGGAGATTACACTCTTCAGAGGGTGCAGGAGCATCCACCCTCATTTTTACAGTGGCTGGCTGAGCTGGGCCTTATGCCGGGAACTGGCCTCACGGTGACTCACAGAAATTTAGAGGCTGGTACCCTCACTCTGAAACTTCCAAATCGGGCTGATCCAGTCCAAATTTCCCTTCTAGCAGCTCGTTCGTTACTCGTGGTGCTTCCATAATGCCGTGGAACCGATCCTGAATTTTTCCTTCCCCTAGAGCGGAAGAACCGCTTCGCTAGTCACAATAAATTTTATGAGAGCCCTCCTTATCTCCTGCCTAATTGCCCTTGCGCCTTCTTTAAGCTTAGCACAAGTCGGAGTGGAAATTAAGATAGACCGTTCACAAACTCTTGCGCACGAGCCGGTCACGGCAGTGGTTACCATTACCAATCGGAGTGGACGTGAACTTAGCTTCGCGAGTAAGGCAGAGGGGACTATCGCGCACAGTTGGCTCGATTTCAGCATGCGTGATGCAGGAGGGCGGGGGATGCAGAAATTAAACAATAAAGTGTTCCAGCGTGCCGTGATCCCCGCTGGGCGTAGTATGGCACGGCGAGTGAATCTGAGCTCCATCTTTAATGTCACTAGAGTCAGTAACTACGCCGTAACTGCTCATGTGAGCCAGCCAGGTATTGATGATACCACTTACACCTCTAATTCGGGCCATTTTACCGTAGGAGGAGGGAATACAATTTACCGCCAAGCCTTCGGTGTTCCTAAATCTAGGTCACCTAAGCGGGAATATAATGTGATCACCTTTAATGATGGTCAGAGGACTTCGATTTACGCACAGGTGATGGATACTCGAACTGGTTTTGCACTCTCAACCTTCCGAATGAGTGAGTATCTCTCCTTTGAAGAGCCAGCCATGGCGCTCGATGGCAAGAATCAGCTCCACGTTCTTTACCTTGCAAATCCCGAGATTTTCGTGCATGCTAGCCTCAACCAAGACGGAGCCCATACAGGGACAAAATACTTCAAAAGAGTCGCAGGACGTAAGCCGCGTTTTGTCTCTTTTGCCGATGGAAAAGTCGTCGTCTCTGGTGCCATCCCCTATGATCCTCATAAAGAAGCTGCCAAGATCCCGACAGCAAGACGCGCTTCGGAGCGTCCTAAGTAATCCCCATATCATCGACCCTCGCTCACCTCATTCATCCTCTCAATATCGCCCATTTGCAGAAAACTTCATATCTCTTTAGTTTTTCAATTCATCATTCTTATGAAATCTCTTATTATTACTCTCACACTCGTAACTGTTACGCTTCTACAAGCGCTTGGTGGATCATTTAAAACTGTCGTGATTGATGCCGGCCACGGTGGTCGTGACGTCGGTGGGGCTTACGGTAAAGTTTATGAAAAGTGGCTGGCCCTTGATACAGCCATGAGAGTTGAGAAAAAACTTCAGGCTAAAGGTTATAAGACCGTCATGACGCGCCGCAGCGATAACTTCATCACACTTCCTGGACGGGCTAAAATAGGTAACAGCTACCCTAATTCAATCTTCGTAAGCATCCACTATAATTTCACCTGGAAGAAGAATGTCTCCGGTCTGGAAACCTTCTACTGCTCAGGAGCCTCTAAGCCTCTTGCTGATGCCGTGCAACGCGGGATGCTTAGAGAAGTCAAGGCCGTCAACCGAGGAGTGAAACACGCTCGTTACTACGTGATCCGCCACGCTCAAAATCCTGCCATCCTTGTTGAAGGAGGCTTCGTGTCTAACTCGAAAGAACGCGGTCGCACCAAAGAAGGGCGTTACCGCGAGGGGATCGCAGATGGCATTGTCGATGGCATTGTGGAGTATTCTAAGCTGCGAAGCCGAGGAACTCTTAACTAAGTAAGTATTCTTGCGATAATATGTCCGTTGATTGGAGCGCACGTTACCAGTCTGGCGAGACACCTTGGGAAAAAGGGGAGGCTCATCCAGAGCTTCCTTTTTTATTGTCCAAGCATCATGAGCTTGTGGGTGATGCAGTGCGGATCTTGGTGCCCGGTTGCGGGTTCGGCCATGATGCAAAGCTCATTCACTCAGTCACGCGAGCCGAGGTTCTCGGGCTAGATCTCGCAAAAGAAGCCATTAAGCAGGCTAGGAGCTCGTATTATCAAGCAGGTTTAGCTTGGACTGTGGGAGACATCTTCACTTGGCCAGGCTGTTACGACTTTGTTTTTGAACACACATGTTTCTGTGCCATTCCGGTAGAAAGACGCGCCGATTATGCAGCCTCCATGGCTAGGCTCATTCCAGAAGGAGGATACCTTTTGGGAGTTTTCTTTTTAAATCCTGATCATGAGGGAGAAGAGGGCCCCCCATTTGGAGTCACACTCGATGAACTAAAGGGATTTTTTGACGAAACCTTCTCCTTAGAGTGGGCTCAAGAGCCAGCCCATACCTATGAGGGACGAGAGGGACCGGGGCGTGAGCTGTCCATGCTGTGGCGCCGTAAGTCCTGATTTTAGACCGCTGAAGAACAGTGAGAGCTTTAAAGAGTGGGGTTCTCGAGTTCACCTAGTTTTTGATGCTTTTCACGAATGAGTCGAGTTGCCAAAGAGGTCCATCCCGTCTGGTGAGATGCTCCTAGGCCCTTACCTGTTTCTGCGTGAAAATACTCATGGAATAGGAGGTGCTCATCCCATAGCGGGTTTCCAGCATGAGGGTGATGGCTGCTAGTAAAGTGGCGTGAACCATCAGCACGAGGAGTGAAGAGCTTAATGAGACGTTCGCAAAGATCGAAGGAAATTTCCTTTAGCGTAAATTCCTTTCCAGATCCGGTGGGATACTCGACTTTAAAATCATCGCCATAAAAGTGGTGGTATCGCTCGAGAGCCTCGATGAGCACGTAGTTAGTCGGGAACCAGATAGGGCCTCGCCAATTTGAATTCCCGCCAAACATCGGGGTGGTGGACTCACCGGGGCTGTATTCCACGCTCTGAGTTTGCCCGTTAATTTCAAAGGTGAAGGGATCTTTGCGATGAGCCTTACTCAGCGAGCGAATCCCAAAGTCAGATAAGAATTCATTACGGTCTAGCATGCGGGATAGCGTGGCACGGAGTTTCTCCTCATTAGGGATAGAAATCAGCCAGCGGTCTGGGTTTTTCTCCCCCTCGATGTGACGGGTTTTGACATATTGCATGATGTCACTGCGGTTTGCTAAGAACCACTCCATCCGTTTTTTAAACTGTGGGAGCTGATCAATTTGAGACTGATTGAGGACAGTCGTAGCCATAATCGGTAAAAGACCGACTAGGGAACGGATCTTCATCGGAATAGGAGGAGAGCCATCGATCTCAAGCTGATCATAGTAGAACTGGTCTTCCTGATCCCACAGTCCACTTCCACCGAGAGTATTGATTGCGTCGCAAATTTCGATGTAGTGCTCGAGAAACTTCGAGGCGATATCCTCGTAAGCAGGGCTTTTCTGAGCGAGTTCCAGAGCCATTGATAACATGGTCAGACAGAAAGAGGCCATCCAAGCCGTGCCGTCAGCCTGATTAAGAGTGCCTCCCCCCGGAAGAGCGTGGGAACGGTCAAAGATGCCGATGTTGTCTAAACCGAGGAAGCCCCCGCCGAAGACGTGCCGCCCGTTTTCATCCTTACGGTTGACCCACCAAGTGAAGTTAAGAAGGAGTTTCTGGAATGCACGTTCCAGGAAGAGGTGGTCACGATTTCCCTCATCATCAGCGATTTTATACACTCGCCAGACGGCCCATGCGTGCACCGGTGGATTCACGTCAGAGAAATTCCATTCGTATGCTGGGATTTGCCCATTCGGATGCATGTACCATTCACGGAGAAAGAGGAGGAGTTGCTTTTTTGCAAAATCAGGGTCCACCGAGGCGAAGGGGATCATGTGGAAAGCAGAATCCCAAGCGGCGAACCATGGATACTCCCACTTATCAGGCATAGAGAGGATATCACGGGCGTAAAGGTGTTCCCAATTACTATTGCGCCCGTACTTACGGACATCATCAGGGCGGGTGGTGTCTTTATTCCCCTTTAGCCAGTCATCGATGATGTAATAGTAAAATTGCTTAGTCCACAAGAGGCCAGCGTAGCCTTCGCGGAAAATTTTACGCTCTTCAGGTGAAGAGCCCTTCGGGATAATCTCGTGATAGAACTCATCAGCCTCGCGGAGGCGCTGGTCGATCGTCTCATGCGCTCGGTCTAGTCCATAGGTGTCTGAACCAGCTGCGTGAAGTCTGCACAAGATCGTGATCGTCTCCCCTGCGGGGATCTGAGCTACGAAGTGAGCTGCTGCTTTTGTGCCCTCATTCTCGGGAGAAATAGCCTGAGGGTCTTTATCAATAATGTGTTTATGGAACGCATCTTTAAGATACTTGGCATGATTTTTTGACTTAAAAAGGGCCTCGTTATCGCTCTCATTCTCGGTGAAAAGCCAAGTGCCCTCTAGTCCCTCTGAGATGGCGTGAAATTCAAAGTCACCTAGTTCTTCGTGCCAGAGTTTTAGGTGGTCCTTGGCCAGTTTGATACAGGGTTTTTCGAGCTCAGTCTCACTTCCGTTTCCCTTCCTCCAAGTGTTACGGAACCAAGCCGTAGGTAAGATGTGGAGCGGTGCCGTGTCAGGCCCATGATTGGTCACGGTGATTCGCCACAGGAGATCATTATCCCGGCGTTTCGCCACCTCTTGAGTGATATCAAAGAAGCGGTTTTCCTCAAAGATACCGGTGTCTTCGAGTTCAAATTCACTCTCGTTTCGGTCCCTCTTTGCATTTTCTTCCTGTAACAGATCGTAGGGGTAGCGAGCGTGAGGGTAGCGGTAAAGTGCTTTGGTGTAGGAGTGAGTGGGGGTGCTGTCTTTATAGTAGTAGCACTCTTTCACATCCTCACCGTGGTTTCCCTGATGCCCTGTGAGGCCGTATAGGCGTTCTTTTAGGATGCTGTCATGGGTGTTCCAGAGAGCCACTGAGAAGCAGAGGCGGCACTGGTGATCGCACCACCCTTGGAGGCCATCTTCTCCCCAGCGGTAAGCGCGGCGGCGAGCATCGTCATGGCTGAAGGCATCCCAGCTATTTCCATCAGCGGAGTAGTCCTCACGAACGGTACCCCACTGACGTTCAGAAAGGTAAGGCCCCCAGCGCTTCCAGCTGGCTTCACGGTCGAGGTCTTCCTTGAGGCGTTGCTTCTCCGGATTCATTGGGATAGTTTTAGCACAGAATCTGAGATCTGTGTGAATTGATTAAAAAGGATTTCTAGGTTCCGCAAAAAGTGGCGCAGACTATCTCATGGGGGGCGGGACTATCTTGGTAAGGGGTGAATTCTTTTTGGTCAGAATACGGCCGTTTTAAAATTTCGTGGAGCTCATGGAAGGGGGTGAAATTTCCATGATCAGCAGCCTGAATGACATTCTCGATCCGGTGGTTCCGTGGGATGAAGGCAGGATTAACTTGGTCCATCAGCAGGGGATCACTCACCCCAGTCGCCTCCCAGCGTATGAGCCAGCTCCGGGCTGATTGAGTCTCCTGAATCTGTGAGAGGAGGGCATCTCTTCCCTGGCTTAAGCTGCGGAAAGCTAAGGTGAAGTCAGCTTTCTGCTCTTCCAAGAGGTCCAGAAAAGACTGGATGAGCTCCCAGTCAGGGTTCTCTGGAAGACCGATTTTCTTAGAGAAGAGGCGAAGCCGGGCAGATTCATAAAGCACCGGAAATTTCGCAAGCTCGTTTCTTGCCAACTCTGCCGCGCGTTCTTGCTTCTTATCAATGAGTGGAAGTAGTGCTTCGGCGAGGCGGGAAAGATTCCACTGCGCGATGTAAGCCTGATTTTGGTAAGCGTATCGTCCCTGCTTATCAATATAGCTGAACCTCTGAGCGGGATCATAACGGTCCATAAAAGCACAGGGACCGTAGTCGATGGTTTCTCCTGAGAGGCTCATGTTATCGGTATTCATCACGCCATGAATGAAGCCGACACTCATCCACTGCGCGATCAAGGAAGCCTGTTTTTCGATCACCTTCCGGAGGAGGTCTAGAGCGCCTGACAAGTCTGGATAGTGCCGAAGCTTAGCGTAGCTTACGAGAGCTTCCAGATTAGCATGGTCGCCTCTAGCTGCGAAAAATTGCACCGTGCCGATGCGGAGATGAGATGATGCCACTCGAGTTAAAATTCCTCCGGGTTTAAGCTCCTCACGTTGGACTTGCTCGCCACTCTCCACCATCGCCAGTGCACGGGTGCTGGGGATGCCGAGTGCGTGCATGGCCTCTGAGACGAGGTACTCGCGTATGACTGGCCCTAGGGCTGAGCGCCCGTCACCGCGCCGAGAGTAAGGAGTGCGTCCTGCTCCTTTCAGTTGGAGGTCTTTACCGTGAAGTTCTCCTAAAAGAATGGCTCGGCCATCCCCAAGCTGGGGTGAAAAACCTCCAAATTGGTGGCCAGCGTAAGCCATCGCGAGTGGCTCTGCTCCCTCAGGAACTTGATTGCCGGAGAGAACGGAAAGACCTTCATCTGAGCGGAGAAACTCTGGGTCAATGCCTAACTCGATGGCGAGTTCATCATTTACCGCGATGAGCGAGGGCGAGGAAACGGGCAGCGGAGAAGTCCTTTCGAAAAATTCTGGAGGGAGTTGAGAGTAAGTATTGGTGAAAGGAAACCTCATTCAGCGTCACCCTAACCTAAGCTTTTAAATATGCTAAAAAGAATCTCGATTATCCTTGAGCCACAGGACTGCGGGAGTGATTCCACTCTATCAGTCCTTAGTTTGCACCGAGTTCCACCAAGTTTTGTTCGGTTTGAAATTGGGCTTTAGGAAATTGGCGTGTTGTTTTTCGAGCTGGGCTTTTTTCTGGGTGTGGAGCTGTTTAATTTGGACGGTTTTCTTTTGGGGGTCGAAGCGAGGGTCGGGTTCTGGGATTTTTGCCCCGACTTCACTAAGGTGGCTGGATAGTTTAGCGGAGAGTTTCTTAACGAGCTCAGGGCGAGTGCTGGCAAGGTTAGAGATCTCCCCGATGTCTTTTTGAACATCGTAGAGTTCTTCACGACCGTCCTCGTAGTAGCGAATGAGCTTAAAGTTGCCTTCTCGGATAATGCCAGCTGGTTCTCCTCCTTGATTCCCGTAGTGAGGGTAGTGCCAATAGAGAGTGCGTGGAGTTCGGTGTCCCTTAAGGGCGGGGACGAGAGAGATGCCATCTTTATGCTGGGCGGGAAGAGGGGAGAGTCCTGCAAGATCGAGCAAGGTTGGGTAGAAGTCAGTGCCAGTCGCGAACTGGCTACTGGTAGACCCAGGTTTGGTGACGCCGGGTGCAGAGATGTAGTAGGGCTGGCGAATGCCTCCTTCCCATTGGCGGCCTTTCCCACCGCGAAGGGGGAGACAGGCAGTGGCGAAGGCATCGCCGGAGGAGACTCCGCCGTTATCAGAGGTGAAGATGATGATGGTATTTTGGTCGAGCTTGAGCTCTTTAAGCTTAGAAGTGACTAAGCCTACCGCATCATCCATGGACTCCATCATTCCTGCGTAAATGGGACAATCTTGCACCTGGCGGACTGGCAGGGTGCGATCGACCTTAAATCGCTCATGGGCGAGGCCCTTAGCAGATGCTTTTTTACGGTATTTTTCCCAAAGTTTAGGCGATGTCTGAATAGGGCCATGGACAGAGTAGAAGGAGAGGAAGGCGAAGAATGGCTGGTCGGATTCTTGAGAAATGAAGCGATTTGTCTCTTGAGCGAGGCGGATGGGGAGAATCTCTCCCTTAGGACCGTCCGCGAGAGCGGGATTATTGAAGGGGGAGAAATAGCCGCCACGTGGGGAGCCAGAATGATAACCGCCTTTATTAAGGTCGAAGCCATGATCCTCCGGGCTAGAACCCTCTCCCCCAATATGCCACTTCCCTGCGAAGAAAGTACGATACCCGCCTGATTTAAGAGCCTCGGCGATCGTGGTGATTTTTCGGGGGAGGCGGTCGCCATTTTCCGCAGGGAGAACCTTGTCATTCCGTTTCCACATCTTCCCCGTTGCCGCGCCGATCCAGTCGGTGATCCCAAGGCGAGCGGGGTACTGACCGCTCATGATAGCGGCACGTGAGGGAGAGCAGACGCGGCAGGCGGAGTAGCCATTTATGAAACGAGTCCCAGCTTTAGCGATGGCATCAATATGGGGTGTCTCGTAAAAAGTAGAACCTTCAATAGAGAGGTCCTTAATGCCGAGATCATCAGCGAGAATGAAGAGGATATTTGGCTTCTCAGAAGCTGTTAGAGAAAGGCAGAGGGTGAGAGCCAGAAAAAGCTGCATGCCTTAGAGTTTGGCGTTTAAGATCCCCTGAGACAATGGAGAAAGTCTTAGAACTAGGCTGAGAGCATCTTGGCTTAACCACTAGCTTGTAATACTTAAGAGAGTGAGAATTTTTTCATTCTAAAAAGAGGCACACTTTTGGCGTTTGCTAAGAAGTTGTGCTATGGTGACCCCGTCCTCTTTCTTCAAGGTGATCAGCCTTTGTGAGAGGCTAAAAATCTTCTAAATTCATGAAAAACCACCTGATAACTACTCTCGGAAGTCTTTTGCTGCTCTCTCCTGCTCAGGCCAGTTTTCCTGATTTTCACGGGAGTATTTTATTAGGGGGCGGTTATCTTGAGGATCCGGGGGAGGGATTTGTCTTTGGTCAGTTGCGGGGGACTCTTTATGAGAGTGACTCGCTGGCCCATGATCTGTTTCTAGAAATTTTAGTGCATAATGATGATGCCGTTGTAGTGATCCCAGACCGATTTGGGGGCTTTTTTGTGGAAGATGGGGACATCACCTTCGTAAACTTAACTCTGAACTATGAGCTCGAAGCCCAATTGGGGGGCCCGCTTTCATTCTTCGTTGGGGGTGGAGCTGGGGTAGAATTTGTCAGTCTGGATGATCGTTTTAATTTCTCGATCGATACAGATTCTAACTTTGTGGGACAGGTATTTGCGGGCCTACGAGCGAATTTTCAGAATGGTTTCTGGGCTCAGGTGGGAGCTCGCTACGTGTTCCGGGATGATTTCTCGTTACTAGGAGACCAGTTCGAGACGGAGGATAGTGTGGGCTATGAGGCAGCCTTCGGGTTCCGTTTTTAGCCTCGGAGGAGTTGGACTTTGACCTTCTCTTCCACTGGGATTTCCAGTTCCTCGGCGAGGGCTTCGAGGTCATCAATGAGGGCCTTTTTGCCGTTTTCAAAAAGGTCATCGTCCATTCCACGTACGAGGTCAGCGGCTGAGTTGATGTCATCGTAAACTTCATCGGCATCATGGAAGTCCT
>CALFVL010000124.1 GCA_937928425.1 uncultured Verrucomicrobiales bacterium | reverse complement strand
CGTTTAGATCTAGGATATTACGGCCGTCAAAGAGGAAGGCTGGTTTTAGCATTTTGTCGTAGATGCTTTGATAATCGATGTCTTTGAATTCATCCCACTCGGTGAGAATGGCGAGGGCATGGGCATTTTGGCAGGCTTCCTCGGCGGAGGTGGAG
Organism: uncultured Verrucomicrobiales bacterium; assembly: GCA_937928425.1. Lineage (GTDB taxonomy): Bacteria > Verrucomicrobiota > Verrucomicrobiia > Verrucomicrobiales > Akkermansiaceae > SW10. Next base: position 11,819 of record CALFVL010000124.1, on the reverse strand, counting down.
ATGTGAACGAGGGGATGGTCTGCAGGGATATTAAGATCTTGGCAGATTTGTGCTTTGGAGACCTTGGGGTCGTAGATGTGGATTTCTGCCTGTTCTTCGAGGAGGTCTTGGCAGATCGAGATGGCGGAGGATTCGCGGGTGTCATTGGTATCCTTTTTAAAGGCGAAGCCGAGGATGGCGATTTTCTTCCCGGCAACGGTATTGAAGAGGGTGGTGACGATGCGTTTGACGAAGCGGCTGCGTTGGTGGTCATTCATTTTAATGACTTGTTCCCAGTATTCCGCGACTTCGTGGAGGCCGTAGTGTTCACAGAGGTAGACGAGGTTATAGACGTCTTTTTGGAAGCAGGAGCCTCCAAAGCCGATGGAGGATTTAAGAAATTTAGGGCCGATCCGGGAGTCGGTCCCGATGGCGGCAGCGACTTCATCGACATTTGCCTCGGTGGCTTCACAGAGGGCGGAGATCGCGTTAATAGAGGAGATGCGTTGGGCTAGGAAAGCATTTGCAGTGAGCTTGGAGAGTTCAGAGGACCAGACATTCGTGGTGAGGATTTTTTCACGAGGGACCCAGCGGGCATAGACGTCTACGAGGGTTTGAATGGCAGCTTGGCCGGCCGGTGTTTCAGCACCGCCGATGAGGACGCGATCTGGTGCGAGGAGGTCTTCGATCGCGGTTCCTTCGGCGAGGAATTCAGGATTAGAAAGGACCTCGAAATTAACCTTGGAGGGGCAGTTGTCTAGGATGGTCCGGATGGTTTGTGCGGTTCGGACTGGAAGGGTGGATTTCTCGACGACGATTTTATCGGAGGTGGAGACTTCAGCAATTTTACGGGCACAGAGCTCGATGTATTTTAGGTCAGAGGCTTTTCCTGCACCAGTTCCGTAGGTTTTGGTGGGGGTGTTCACTGACATAAAGATGATGTCAGCGTCGGCGATGCTTTGGTCGACCTCAGTAGTAAAAAAGAGATTTTTCCCTCTCGCTGCAGTGACGAGTTTATCGAGACCTTTCTCGTAGATGGGGAGGGTGTCGCTATTCCAAGCGGCGATGCGCTCTTCATTAATATCAACGACAGTGACCTGAATATCAGGGCACTTGTGGGCGATCATGGACATAGTGGGGCCACCGACGTAGCCAGCTCCGATACAGCAGATTTTCATGGAAATAAGGTAAGAGGTGTTCAGTTAAAGTGTATTGTCAGGAGATGCTGACAGAATATGGGTTCGACGCGAGAGTTTATTGAGTCTGGGGATGTGTTGAGGGGGGCAGATGAAGATGTCTGGTGGAATGGGGCCTCGGCGGGTTATGTTCTCTAGGGCCTCAGAGAGAGCAGAGTCATTTAGGTGGAAGTCTAAGGCTGCGGTTTCTTGGGTAACGAGAGATTCTGGATAGGGAAGGGCTCCGGCCCCGTTTGCCAAGTTAATAAGGCGGAGCGGGCGAGTGATGCCGCTTTGATGATTTAATTTTTCTAAAAATTGCAGAGGTTTTTTACCTTGAATACGCCAGCGATCAGCGAACCAAAATACGTCTGCTGGTGAACGGCGCCATGCCTCCTCGATGCTATCTGCGCAAGCTTGCGCCGAGACTTCAGTAATGGGAGTGAAGGTGATTTTCCACTGGCAGTTTGCCGTAGTCTCGCAAATGACTCTTAAGAGTTTAGATTTAGCGCGCTTTGCAATGAGGTGAGGGAGGGGAGAAAGGGTGGTGGGGCGACCGAAAAACGCGCCAGCAGCACCTCGGCTCCCCACTCGTTGATCCGCGAGGATACAAAGGCCACCACCTTCTCTCACGAAGTGAATGAGGCGGTGGGTAGAGGTCCGTTTTTTGAAAAGGTGGAGACCTCTTTTTGTGCGGTGTCGTTCAATAATAGAATTGACGAGGCTGTTGTTAAGAGGTCGGTAGTGGGTGCCAAGTGGCATTTTTTCCTTCGTAAGAAAAACCGCTTGGGCAAGGATTTCCCAGTTTCCCATGTGTGGTGAAACGAAGACGAGGCCTTCATCTTTTTCTTTGGAGAATAATTCGTCGAGCCCGGTAAAGCTGAGGTGATTTAAGATTTCTTCATCACTTAGGGAAGGGATGCGTAATGAACAGAGGAGATTTGCAGCACTCCGCTCGAAGACTTCACAGCTTAGATTGTAGATTTCTTGTGGTGTTTTTTCATCTCCGAAGGCGTAAGTGATGTTTTGGATGACCTTCGCTCTTTGACTTTTCAGGAGGCGATGAGCGAGACGCCCGATGAATTCTCCTACGTTAAAGACGGAATGGAGTGTCATCCGGTTCAGGGTCCATTCGATGAGCCGGTAAAATAGGTATTCAAGCCAGTGGCTGAAAGTGGGCGAGGAGTTTCGGCTCATGAAGATCGCGGGATCACCGGAGGCAATAACAGCAATACATGGGGATGTTAAGTGTCAAAATAGGGAGCATGATCACCCTTTTTTCATGCCTGAGAATGCGGGAGTGAGACACTATGTCTCAGTGTAAGAGGGGGGCTGTGTCATTTTAGCACGTTGTTAGGAGGGGGTTGACTTAGTTTTCCTTGATTCTAGAGGCTTTGTTGACTTGGCATAGTTGCTGCGAATCAGTTTCTCAAAAGTGTCTCGGGTGAAAACCCCTGACTTTCTAATACATCACTGAAAAACAAGAAATAATATCATGGCTAAAATCCTCGGAATTGATCTCGGAACAACGAACTCCTGCATGTCTGTCATGGAGGGGGGAGAAGCAAGCGTTCTCGAAAACTCAGAAGGCGCACGCACCACGCCTTCAGTGGTCGCCTTCGCTAAAAATGGTGAGCGGCTAGTAGGCCAAGCGGCGAAGCGCCAAGCGGTTACCAACGCCAAAAACACCGTCTTCTCTGCGAAGCGCCTTATCGGGCGTAAGTTTGATGAACTGACTGATGCTGATAAGCGTGTCCCCTATACTATCGTAAAGGCGGATAATGGAGATGCTCACATCGAGGTAGAAGTTGAGGGCGAGAAAAAGGTATTTTCTCCGCAGGAGATCGCAGCGATTATTCTTGGCAAACTTAAGGCAGATGCTGAGGCCAAGCTCGGCGAGACGATTACCGAGGCTGTCATTACTGTGCCTGCTTACTTTAATGATTCTCAGCGTAATGCCACGAAGGCAGCGGGAGAAATCGCGGGGTTAAAAGTGCGCCGTATTATCAATGAGCCGACTGCCGCTTCACTGGCCTATGGGCTAGATTCTAAAACAGATCAGCAGGTCGCTATTTATGATCTAGGTGGTGGGACCTTTGATATCTCCGTTCTAGAAATTTCTGATGGAGTCTTCGAGGTCCTCGCAACAGACGGTGATACTCAGCTCGGGGGTGATGACTGGGATAACGCCCTGATCGACCATATCGTCGCAGAATTTAAAAGCAGTGAAAACATTGACCTCTCTGGTCAGCCGGACGCCCTCCAGCGCATTAAAGAAGAAGCAGAGAAGGCCAAAATTGCACTGTCCTCCTCTCAAAATTATGAGCTGAACCTCCCCTTCATCACTGCAGATGCGACTGGTCCAAAGCACATCCAACTTGAACTCTCACGTAATAAGCTGGAGCAGCTCACAGATCATCTCTTCGAGCGGACTAAGAAGCCCGTCACTGACTGCCTTAAAGAAGCTGGAGTGAGCGCGGGTGAGCTTGATGAGCTCGTCCTAGTGGGTGGAATGACCCGCATGCCTCGCGTTGTTGAGACTGCCAAGGAGCTCGCCAGCAAGACGCCTCACCAAGGAGTGAATCCTGATGAAGTTGTCGCCATTGGAGCGGCTATTCAAGGGGGCGTTTTACAAGGAGATGTTAAAGATGTCCTTCTTCTGGATGTCACTCCACTCACCCTCTCGATCGAGACTGAAGGGAGCCGTGCCACTGCCATGATCGAGCGGAATACCACCGTGCCGGTTAAAAAATCTCAGGTATTCTCCACCGCGGCAGATAATCAGCCTGCAGTTGATATCCGTATTTGTCAGGGCGAGCGCCCTCTCTTCGCTGATAACAAGCTGCTCGGAAACTTCCAGCTCTCGGGGATCGATGCAGCCCCTCGTGGGATGCCTCAGATTGAAGTCACCTTTGACATCGATGCGAACGGTATTCTCCATGTCTCCGCTAAAGATAAAAACTCTGGTAAGGAGCAGAAAATCTCTATCGAAGGGTCTAGCGGACTCTCTGACGAAGAGATTGAGAAAGCTAAGCGCGACGCTGAGGCCCATGCGGATGAAGATAAGAAGCGTGCTGAAGCAGTCGACACTAAGAACAAGGCTGAGTCCATGGTCTATCAAGTCGAGAAGCAAGTGGGAGAGCTTCCTGAAGAGGCACCTGCGGAACTCAAGGAAATGATCACTAGTAAGCTAGATGCGGTTAAAGGCGCACTAAAAGCTGATGATTTAGACCTTATCAAATCCACCACGGAAGAACTTGAAAAATCTCTGGGAGAACTCGCTCAGGCTGCTCAAGCTGCAGGAGCTGAAATGCCTGATATGGGAGGGGCGCCAGACGTCACAGCAGCAGATGGTGATGATGGTGGCGAGCCTCGCCAGGCTAAGGGTAAGGTCGTAGACGCCGAAGTCGTAGACGCCGAAACCACTGAAAAATAGACCTCTTCTCAAATCACACCCCCAAAGAAATGTCAGAAACCAAAATCATCGCAAAGCCCGACTCTAAAGAGGCAGTGGCCCTCGCGCTCCTGGAGCGGATTCAACATCACCAAATGGCAGATAAGAAGGAAGTCGACCGCTCAGAACGCGGAACACTGACCCTTTACGATCAATGCCTCCGCGTGGTGAATGGGAAGACCCCAGCCCAAGCGCGCTTTGAACTGGATGAAATCACCAAAAAAATTGACGAAAAATATCAGGAAGAAAATTCCTAAACTGAAAGTAATTTCTCCTGCCAAAGAGCAGGAAAACCAAACCACAAAACAAACCAAATAAAATAACATGGCTAGTATCAAACCACTCGGAAACCGCGTCCTCGTGAAGCGGCTCGAAGCAGAAGCAGTCTCGGCAGGAGGAATCGTCCTTCCTGACTCCGCTCAGGAAAAACCTCAAGAAGCCGAAGTCACCGCACTTGGCACTGGGGGCACTGACGAGAATGGCAAAGAAATCGTCTTCGACGTAAAAGTCGGGGATAAGGTCCTCATCTCAAAATACGGCGGCACAGACGTCAGCGTAGGCGGTGAAGAGCAGCTCATTCTCTCACAGTCTGATATCCTCGGAGTCATCACTGACTAAGATCATCACATTCTAAAAACTAATAACTACTCAGTAACTAAAATTATGGCTAAACAACTCCAATTTGACGAAGCAGCACGTCAGGCCCTCCTCAGAGGTGTCGAGAAGCTCGCCCGCGCCGTAAAGGCAACTCTCGGACCATCAGGACGTAACGTCATCCTTGATAAAAAATTCGGTTCTCCCACCGTGACAAAAGACGGTGTCTCAGTCGCCAAGGAAATCGAGCTTGATTGCCCCTATGAGAACATGGGAGCTCAGCTCATTAAAGAAGTCTCTTCTAAGACTTCAGACATCGCCGGTGATGGAACTACGACAGCAACCGTACTTGCTGAGGCCATCTATAAAGAAGGTCTCCGTAACGTCACTGCTGGGGCGAACCCTATCAGCCTTCAGCGTGGTATCTTAGAGGCGTCCAAAGCGATCGTCGCTAAGCTTGCCGAGATTTCTAAGGAAGTTTCCGAGTCTAAAGAAATCGCCCAAGTTGCGACGGTTTCCGCGAACTGGGATAAAGAAATCGGTGGCATCATTGCTGAGGCAATGGATAAGGTCGGTAAAGATGGAACCATCACAGTTGAAGAAGCAAAGGGCATCGAGACGACTCTCGACGTGGTCGAGGGGATGCAGTTCGACAAAGGATACCTCTCACCCTACTTCGTCACTGATCCAGACACCATGGACTGTAACCTCGAAAGCGCTTACATCCTGATCCATGAGAAGAAAATCTCTAACCTGAAGGACCTTCTTCCCGTCTTGGAAAAAATTGCTAAGACCGGCAAGCCACTCCTTATCATTGCTGAAGACGTCGAGGGAGAAGCCCTTGCTGCTCTCGTGGTGAATAAGCTCCGTGGAACCCTGAACATCGCCGCAGTGAAGGCACCTGGTTTCGGTGATCGCCGTAAAGCGATGCTTGAGGACATTGCTGTTCTTACCGGTGGTCGCTGCATCACTGAGGACCTTGGTATTAAGCTGGAGAACATCGAGATCGAAGACCTCGGTGAAGCCAAGCGCGTTACGATTGGTAAAGAAGAGACCGTCATCGTCGAAGGTGCTGGTGGTTCTGATGCCATCTCAGGTCGCGTTAACCAGATCCGTAAGCAAATCGCAGACACCACCTCTGACTATGACCGTGAGAAGCTCCAAGAGCGCCTCGCTAAGCTTGCTGGAGGTGTTGCCGTTATTAACGTTGGTGCTGCCACTGAGTCCGAGATGAAGGAAAAGAAAGCCCGTGTGGAAGATGCACTGCACGCGACTCGCGCTGCGGTTGAAGAAGGCATCGTCCCAGGAGGTGGAACTGCTCTCATCCGTGCCACTTCCCAGATTGGTGATCTTAAGCTTTCTGGTGACGAGGCCACCGGAGCGAGCATCATCATCTCAGCGATTGAAGCACCACTCCGCCAACTCTCTGCCAATGCAGGCTTAGAAGGAGCACTCATCGTAGAGAAAGTGAAGAATGCTTCCGGTAACGAGGGTTACAATGTCGCCTCTGGCGAGTATGTTGACCTCATCGAGGCAGGTGTCGTTGACCCCACCAAGGTCACTCGTTCTGCCCTTCAGAACGCTGCTTCCATCTCTGGTCTCATGTTGACTACAGAGGCTCTGATTACCGATATTCCTGAGCCAGAGCCTGCTGATGCTGGCCACGGTCATGACCACGGTGGCATGGGTGGCATGATGTAAGCCACAGTGACTCGCTGAAAGAGTCACTTTACTTAAATAATCTCAAGCCGGGCAGGGAAACCTGCTCGGCTTTTTTTTGTGCTGTGCCTGACATCGCGAAGCGACCTTAAAGGTGATGTCCTCTGGATGCTGCTGTTTGATCGCGATCCTGCGGCGAATGGTTCATAAGTTCCTGAAAGTCAGGGTTACCATTAAAAGATCGCTCTCAATTAAATTGATGAGAGTTATAGTTAGTAAGGTTTACTCAGGCAAATTGATCTCCCTAACTGGGTTCTCATGCCATTCGAGTTCTCAATTTCCCCTTGCTAAAGGGGGGAAATTCGACTTCCTTTTTCTCGTTCTCAAGAACGAAACCATCCCATGCTTATGAAAAAAAATAAAGTATCAACCATCCTGCTCACCTCCCTAAGTGCCCTCGCCCTCTCCGCAAATGCTGCAACAGTCGTATTCACTGAGGATTTCGTAGGTGCAAATAACGCGGGAAGTACGTTTGGAGTTCAAACTCTCAATGATCCTTTAGTGGCATCAACTTCAATTTTCAACGGGAATAATGGTTTTACGATTGATGGAACTGCTGGCACCGTCAGCGTTGACAGTATCGGAAATGCTCGTTCCTCTACTTTTTTCATTAATCTGAATGGTTTTGCGCCCGGTACTTATAATATCGACTTCGATATTTCTGGCTTCCGTTACGTATCTGACAGAGCAGATGCCGCCCTCTTCAGCTCTCTCTCACTCGTCACCGGTCTGGGAGTCACAGCTGCAGATAGTATCGACTTTGACCTTCATGACAGCGCTGGTAACTTTGATCCAGATACGAACCCAATTGACCTCGCTCCTTCAGCTGGATCGAACGCCACTGTCACAGATTTAGGGCCTGATATTATTTTCGCTCAAGGAGTCCAGCCGGCACCTCTCTTGACCGCTCCTGCTACCAACACAGGATCATTCACCCTGACAAATGCCGGTGATGCGAATAGCTTCCTCGCAGTCAGTCTAATACGTGACCCTGGAACTGGAGGTGGAGTACAGACTTCTGATTTCACCGTTGATACCGTCACCATCGAGCTGATCCCTGAGCCTAGCTCGACTCTCCTTCTCGGGCTAAGTGCTTTCGCTTTCCTGTCCCGCCGTCGTAGGTAGTCTTTATTATCCCCTTGAGGGATTAGAGATTTTAAAACTCACACACCACCAGTCGGAGATTTCCGATTGGTGGTTTTTTTATCGAGTATCCAGAAAGTCTTTAACGTAAAACGTTTCGCCTCCTAGAGTTAGACTTTCACTTTGATACTTCTCGCAGGGTGCACTTTTCGGAGGATCTGCATGAGAAAAAAGTTATCTCTTCTTTTCCGAGTCTAGAGGGAAGTCGCCTTGAGTGTACATTTTGCCGGAGGTGCGGTCTCTTGTATTTTCTCGGATTCGGGATACCTCACTCACGGTGATTTGGGGAGCGCGGTTACTCCAAGCTGCACGGATATATGTGGCGATATCGGCGATGTCTTGATCCTTAATGCTGGGGTTTTGGGCTAAGCCAGGCATGAAGGCGAGGGGTTTAAATTCTTTTCCGTTGATCTGAATGGGTCCTGTGAGGCCATGGAGGAGGACCTTGATGAGGCGCTCAGGGCTGTGGGTGACCCAGTCAGATTTATCAAGTTGGGGACCGAGGTTTTCAAGCCCAGCCCCATCGGCACCGTGACAGCCGATGCATGCAGCTCGGGTGTCGTAGAGTTCTTTTCCCCGCTTGAAGGAAATAAGGTGTTTTCCTTTCAAGAGGCTCTCGGGATCGACCTTTTTCTGGGGGCCTTTCTTTGATTCAGTGACCCATTGATCAAAGTTCTTTTCACTAAAGCGGCCGTTGTTGACCTCGGCGAAGAGTGCGGCATTAGAGCTAAGTCCTGAGACTGCTGCTTCCATGAGGAAATCGACCTTTGAGTTTTCTTGCAAGAGAGTGACGAGGGCTTCTTGGGCCTCACTGCTGCGCGTGCTGGCCAGAATCCGAGCTTGATAGGGGAGGGTCGTGGGTTTTGCAGGGATTTTGGAGATGGTGGAGGTGAGTTTTAGAAGTTCAGACTCAGGGAGAGAAAGGGCTGCGTAGAGGAGAGAAGAGAGAAGTTCATCATCTTCTGAGGTGGATAGAAGGGGAATGAGGTGCTCAGCGCTGAGGGCGCCTAGTCCCTCAAGTGTCCAGATGAGGTGGATGCAGCTGATTTTATCATCACCTTTCTGGGCGAGGGCGGCGGTGAGAGGAGCTGGGGCGATCTTGCGGAAGATGAGTTCCGCTTGGGAGAGGTCACGAACTTCTCCGATGGGGCTGCCAAGGTTCTTGATCAGGGTGTGGAGGTCAGCTTTAGCGAGATTTTCTACCTTAGCAGGGGCTTTATCCGTGGCCCGGATGCGATAGATCCGCCCATGACCAAAGCCCGGTCCATCGAGCCCTCGGCTGAGGGTCTGCTCACGGAGGTAGCTGGTCATGTAGGTGCGGTGCTGGATGATTCCGTGATACATATCTAGGAGGTAAAGGGAACCATCTGGCGCGTTGTAGAGGTTAACAGGCCGGAAGCGCTCATCCGTAGAGGTGAGAAATTCACGATTTTTGAGGGGGTGAGATCCACTCAGTTTACCGTCTTTATAGTTTATCGCGACGAGCTTTACGAGCTGAGCGGAGGACTCACAGATGAAGGCATGCCCTTGGTATGAGCTGGGGAAGTTATCACCACGGTAGATCACGGGTCCACAGGCGCCGGTGGCATTGATGAGTTTAAAGTTTTCAGGGTCGATGGTGTTCTCTTTGTAACCGTTTAGAGTGGAGATGTAGGCCCGGTTTAGGCCTGGGGTGACACGGCCGGGGTAGACGCGGTTGTTACCAGCCTTTGTCGTAATCCTTGTTTTCATCTCTACGGTTTTATTTCCTAGGATGAGATTTGGAAGGACACGGTCTCCGACAAGGAGGGTGCTATTTGAGTTATGGAAGAGGCGGCCGATATTGTCATGGCTAAGGCCCCACTGACCTCGAGAGTGGGTCGCTTCTTTGACGATTTTATTTTCTCCTGGGATGAATTTCAGCCGGACATTGGATTTGGCATTATACATCCAGTTGTCGATATTAGTCATAAGTCCATTTGTCTTATGCTCGACATTTCCCCCCCGGACGAATTTACGATCGACTACGATTGGATCTCCTTCCGGGAGGTCACCATTACGGGCGACGAAGTAAAGCTGGCTTTGATCTGCAAAGAGGATGCCACCGGGGACGATTGCGATGGCGCGGGGTAGCACGATCTTGTCTAGGAAGGTGCTGCGTTTATCGACTTTTCCATCACCGTCGCTGTCTTCCAGTATAGCGATGCGGCCAGTGGCTCGGTCTTCTCCATCACCGTCAATGTTAGGCATGTATCCGCGCATTTCACAGACCCACATGCGTCCGGAGTGGTCGAAGGTGAGGGCCACTGGTTTCTCGATGAGCGGTTCGGCGGCGACTGCTTCTATGGTGAAGCCTTTTTCGATCGTGAAGGCTTTCAGGGCTTCCTCGACACTAAGTACGGGTGCGGGAGGGATGAGTTCCTCGGGGACCACTTTATCGATGGTTTCATGTCCCTTTCGATCACCTTCCTGAGCGTAGGCCGTGGAGAGGCTGATTATTCCAATGAGAAGGTTTTGAAGGCGATTCATCTTACCCTTCCTTACTCTCGAAATGTGGAATAACTATCGAAAATCTGGCGAAAAGTTCTCCTTGGACTGGGTGTAAGGGGCCTTCGATTTGAGGGGACGGAGGAGGCACTCCCTGCGCTGGGGAGTTTCTCTAGACGTTAAAGCGGAATTCGATGACGTCTCCGTCTTGAACGGTGTAGTCTTTCCCTTCGACACGGAGTTTACCTGCTTCCCGCCCGGCAGTTTTCCCGCCGAGTTCGACGAAGTCGTTGTAGTGGATGACTTCTGCTGCGATAAATCCGCGCTCGAAGTCCCCGTGAATGACGCCAGCTGCGGCGGGGGCTTTATCTCCCTCAGTGATCGTCCAAGCCCGAGTTTCTTGTTCGCCAGTCGTGATGTAGGTGCGTAAACCTAGAAGGTGATAAACGGCCTTAATGAGGTCAGAGACTCCGGAGTCAGTGACTCCCATGTCGCTTAAGAACTCGCTCGCTTCTTCTGAAGAAAGTTCTACGAGTTCTTCCTCGATCTGGGCGGAGATGATGATGATTTCAGCGCCTTGAGAGTCGGCGGCGTAGGCTTTTACCTTAGCGACGAGGGGGTGGGACTCTGGGTGGGCGATCGCTTCGGCGAGGTCAGACTCATTGACGTTACAGGCGAAGATGCTGCGCTTTGAGGAGAGGAGAAAGAAGTCGCGCATCAGGGCACGTTCGTCCTCGCTGAGTTCAGCGGTGAGGGCGGGTTTTCCGGCATCAAGGTGGGGAAGGAGTTTTAGGATGAGGTCGACTTCCGCTTTGGATTCTTTATCGCCGGACTTGGCTTTTTTCTCGCGTGATTGTTTCCGTTTTTCGAGGGCAGCAAGATCAGCGAGGATGAGTTCTGAGTTGATGATTTCAATGTCACGAGTGGGATCTACGGTGCCTAGTTCGTGAATGATGTCTTCGTTTTCGAAGCAGCGGACGACTTGGACGATGGCATCGACTTCGCGGATATTCGCTAGGAATTTATTACCAAGGCCAGCTCCTTCTGAGGCTCCTTCGACTAAGCCTGCAATGTCTACGAATTCGATGGCGGTGGGGATGACTTTAGTGGAGTTAGACATCTCGGAGAGTTTGTCCAAGCGGGGGTCTGGGACGGTGACCATGCCGACGTTTGGGTCGATGGTGCAGAATGGGTAGTTGGCAGCCTCAGCATTACGAGTGCGAGTGAGGGCGTTAAAGAGGGTGGATTTACCGACATTGGGCATTCCTACGATTCCGGCCTTGAGCATG
>CALFVL010000123.1 GCA_937928425.1 uncultured Verrucomicrobiales bacterium | reverse complement strand
ACTGCATCAAGGCTGTCGGTCTCGGTGTCGATGGCGAAGACGCCGACCTCGCGGGCGCGCTCGATCCAGTGTTCGAGACGGGCAAGCGTGGTAACGGTTTCATAGGCTGTGCGGTCAACGCTCTGGGCTTGGGGTTCGGCTTCTTCGAGCACGCCTTCAAGCTCGAGGGTTTCGCGCACGCGGCGGGTGATGGTGCGGAACTCCATTTTTTCGAGGAAAGCGATGAGCGGCTCGGGGTCGGGATCGGCCACGGCCAAATCTTCGGGCGGCACCTCCAAGGGCACATCGCGCTTGAGGGTGACGAGATCGCGGGAGATGCGGACTTGCTCTGCATGGTCGATCAATGTCTGGCGGCGCTTGGGCTGTTTGATCTCTTCAGCGCGGGCGAGCAGGGTTTCGACATCGCCATATTCATTGATTAACAGGGCTGCGGCTAAGGCATCCAGCATAGGAGTGGCAACTCGCACGCACTTCTCATACTCACCATTAAAGAAGAGGCTGGTAAGCATCATCCGGCGGACATCTGGAACATATTCACTTTCTGGGTAATCTTTTAAGAAGACAGAACCATACTTTTCCGTGGTGAGGACTTCGCCAATCACTGCTGAGGTGCGCACTAGATTATAAAGGTTATCCTCACGGCCCGGGATCAGCTTTCCATCGCGGAAGATCTTAGCCTTAGGAAAGTAAAGCTCCATCTGCTCATATACTGCGAAAGCTCCTCGGGGATTTCCATTCTCCTCGTGAAGCACGGCAGTATTTAGATAGGCATAAACTTCATTCACCTTGCCCAATTCATGTGCCTTCTCCAGAGCAGCAAGACTTTCGGTGAGTTTAGGCTCCTCGATGATCATCGAGCCGTCACGGATGGTCCGCTTATGGGTCCCGACCATCGCGAGGCGTGCCTTAATATCATCAATCGCAGCGATGGTGCTGGGAACAAGAGAGTAAAGCTCGAAGGTGGAGCGGACCATCTCAGCCGAGCGAGCATCTTGCGCCAGTTTCATAAAGAGGGCTGAGAACTCGTGAGCTTCGAAGGGCTCCAGCTTAATATGAGCGCGATTTTTAGCGAGAAAATCGAGGAGGGCACTTTCATCTTTTTTGTCGATGATCGTCGCAACCATGACATTAAAGGCAGACATAATTCCCTTATTCGGAGTCGGGAAAGTCACTTTCCCCTTAATCGCGGTCTCTAGGTAACCATTTCCTTCAACGATTTTCTTCAATTTATAATGGGCAATCGCCATGTTAATGTAGAAGACTCCTTTGTCGTATTTGTCCCGGTTAGGGTCGCGCTCTGCGAGAAATTTCTTATACATTTTAATGGCGGTCTCCCAGTCCTCAGCACCCTTTGCTGCGTGGCCCCACATGAGGAGAGCTCTTTTATTATAGAGATTATTGGTAGGAGCCTGACCTTCTGTCGGCTTCACATTCTTATATTTAGTGTAGCACTTATCAAAGGAGGTCATGGCCTCATTAAAGAGCCCCAACTTGAGTTCACAAAAGCCACGATGATACCAAAACCAGCCGAAGCGCGGCCCGAAGAGCTTTAAAGCACGGGCATCATAAGTAGTCGTAGTCTGGGCGAGGGCCGCCTGAGCCTCAGCCCACTTACCTGATTTCATTAAATCAAGAGCCTGCTTATGGCTATCAGCAATGGCTTGAGCCTGCACTGGGGCACAAAGGGCACATAGAGCGAGTAGGAAGATACCGAGCGAGCGGTGGATCGAGGTGATAAATTTCATGTGTTGGTGTGGAGGTCTTGGTTTTTCAGAAAAGAAAGGCTGTGAGTTTGGTAAAACCCGACAACCTTTCCGGCAAAGTATTAGGACGATGTTTGAAGAGATTTTCTTAGGTTAATGATACGGAGGAGTCCCCCGAAGCTAGCCGTCAAAGTCTTGGAAATCGGTAAAAGTGATTTCCGTAATGCCAGCTCCTGCGAGTGCATTCAGAACATCGATCACACGCTGCTGGACAGCATCCCCATCGACCCGGATCTGGACAAGGGCTTTCTGACTAGCGGTGTCTGCGACACTTTTATGGAGGTCCAGACGCTGGCTTAAATTTGGCAATTCACGCACATCAGAATCGGACTCCATGAGCTCTACATCCCCTACTTCTCCTTTGAGTGAGATGTTCCCATTCCCTTCTATGAGAATGAGCATCGGAGAGAGCTCTGGAGGAGTCTCAGAAGGAGCAGTGGAGGGAAGTGAAGTGCTAAGTTCTTGCTCTTTCTTTACGATTTGAGAGGTAACCAAAAAGTAAATAAGTAGTAGAAAACAGACGTCAATAAGAGACGAGATGTCCAAGCCTGGTTCATCTTCCTCGGGAGATTGGAGTTTTTTATGACGGGCCATGAAAAGTTTCTATATTGATGGTTACAAGGGGTTATTCTTTATTATAAGCGCCATATGCCAGCTGTTTCACACCAGCAGCAGCCCCTGCTTTAATGACACGTTGACAATACTTAAAGTCAGCACGTTTATCGGCACGAATGTGGAGAACAGGGGTGTTACCAACGGCCTTAATTTTATCTTTTTCTTTCGCGATGTACTCGGAGAGAAGTTCTTTATTGGCAAAGGTGAGATTGGTATCCTCCGCGAGGAAAAGGCCGTCTTCACGGATATTCACCACGATTTTCCCATGAACAGTCGGAGCCGGCGCCCCATTACTCGCAACTGGAGGCTGCACATCTTGGTCGATTTTGATGGTCCTTGGATTTGAAACAACAAGGAAGAAGAGAAGAAGAAGGAAGACCATGTCAATCATGGGTGACATATCCATCTCAGCATTTTCGCCTTGTTCCTTACTTACAGCGCGTAATCGATCGGAAGCCATAGGATTCTTTCAGTAGTTTGAGGTTTAATGAGGGAGGGAGAGAACTTACTCCCCCTCTCCTATAAACTTAAACGGCAATCCCCTCAGGAATCTTAGCAAGATGTGCATCTGCATTCACGGTCTGGATAGATGCGTTGATAAGATTCTCAGCAGTCCCATGACAGTCCGCGACTAAGGCATTAAAGCGGTTTTTAAAGAAGAAGTAGGCGAAGAGCGAAAGGATCGCGACGACTAGTCCCCACATCGTAGTGAGGAGAGCGACTGAAATATCACTCGCAAGAGCAGAGGGGTCAGCTCCGGCATTCTCACCTAGGGTTGCGAAGGCGGCAATCATTCCAAAAACAGTTCCGAAGAGGCCCATCATCGGAGCAGCTTGGGCGACCAGTGAGAGGAGTGAAATGAAGGTCATCTGCTTGCGCGTCTCATTGATCGAGAAATCTGCAATGGCGTCCTCTACGTGGTCACGTCCCAGGTCCTCAGGACGGGTCGCATCAATATTAGGGAGAGAGTAAGCCATCATACGGCCTAGGTAGGAGGGATGGGATGCAGCCAGCTCAATTGCGGAGCGGACCCGGCAATTCGTCATGTGGTCTAGGAGAGCCCCCTTGAGATCATCTGGGGCAAATTTCGCCTTGGTCAGGTTCATAAAGTTAAAAACCGTCAAACTAATCAGCGACAGAAGGCCTACTGCTACGATAAAGATGGTCAGTGGTCCCCCATCAAGGAGGTAACTGTCCAACGCACTTTTTTCACTGGCAGCAGCCTCTTGGGCTAGGGCGGGAGTTGCGGCAAAAAAGGAGAAGGCGCTGCCAACGAGCAATCCTCGAGCGGTACGGAACTTTGAGCTAAATGTCATGTTTTGGTTTAGGTGTCGGTTAGTGTGAAACTGGCGGTCATTCTCAAAAGTCAAAAGGATGAGTAAAGGAACTTTTCTTAAATCGGCCAAATTTCATGAAAGAACTTTCCACGATGATCGAGATTTCGGACCTCCGCTGGGACCTTCACGAACAAGCTTTACTTTTTAGTCTGAACTGGGGTCTTACGCCTTGGAAATAAGGTCTGACAGATTTCACAACACGTGCCATCACAGCCCCTCGCAGAGCAGTGTTCACGGCCATAAAAGATGATCTGTAAATGGAGTTTATTCCAGGCCTCGCGGGGGAAGAGTTTCTTTAAGTCTTCTTCAGTTCGTTGCACGCTTTTGCCACTCGTTAGCTTCCAGCGCTGGGCTAGGCGGTGAATGTGCGTGTCCACAGGGAAGGCAGGAACGCCAAAGGCCTGCGCGAGCACAACTGAGGCTGTCTTATGCCCCACCCCAGGCAGTTCTTCTAAAGCCTCCATATCATTAGGAACTTCCCCATGGTGTTTAGCGACGAGTATTTCTGAAAGACCTTGTATCGCGGTGGCTTTACGCGGGGCGAGACCACAGGGGCGCACGATGGCGTCAATCTCTGCGACGGTGAGATGACGCATTTTCTCAGCCGAATCAGCAAGCTTGAAAAGCGCTGGGGTGACGATGTTTACGCGCGCGTCGGTGCACTGAGCAGAGAGTAAAACTGCGACTAAGAGGGTGAAAGGATTGTGATGATCAAGTGGGATCGGAGTGGTGGGGTAGAGTTCTTCAAGTCGTTTGAAGATATAGTGGGCGCGTTCTCGCTTAAGCATCTCTTATCCCTGACTGATCTGGAGGGCAGAGAAAATAAAAAAGCGACCTCCCTGAGCTAAGAGGTCGCCATTAGAAAAAGATGGAAGCACGAGCTGGCCTCGGAACCAGCTTTAGTTACTGGTGAACTTTTTAGTCTGGCCGGAGTCTACCTTAGCCTTAGCAGCGTAATACATCCGGCGAGTGTGGGGATACTTTTTACGTCCACCAAGGATCTTAAGAGTGCGCTCCCAGTCACCCCACTGAATCACCGAAATTTCTGTCTTACGGGTCCCCCAACGCCGCATAGAACGCAGAGTAGGATGATAAATGTCCACGGTATTTGTGCCAACTAAGGCAGAACCGTAGTCATCGATTACGTAAGTATGTGGGAGTCCTTTTACCTTAAACTTAGTCCCTACTGGATAGTGAGACCAGTCGGCAGCGGCACTACGGACTTTACCGTATTTTAAAAAAGTCCCCACTGCATTTTTCCGCCAAGGTGCTCCCGGTTCATTTTCTTGGTGAGAATATGAAGTCGTGCGGACGTAACGCTGACGCTCTGCAAGGGAGTAAGTCGGCATGCCATGTTTATCCTTCTTTAACTTAGCTCCCTTTGAGATGAGTTCTGGAGAAGCTGGAACAGGGAGAAAACCGTTTGAGCTCTTGGCCTTAGAAAAGGAGGCAGGGGCAGAAACGAGTCTAGACTTCGTCCTTCCACTATTGTGGATTCCGTCAGACTTTGACTTATAGGATGAGGAATCAAGCTCTCCACAGCTGGAGAGTATCATACTACACACGACGCTAATCACTAAGAGGGGTTTCATAAATATTTTACACAGGACATTCCCTGCAACTTTCCTCCCTTCGACAAAATCAGCATCCTTGTCTAGAGTTTTCCGAAAATTACTCTCAGCAATTTTATATCGGCAGCAGAAAAATCACCCCCCTAAGACCCAAAAAACGGCGATCCGCAGATCGCCGTTTTTGAAGACTCTATTATGAAGTTTCTATGCCTCGTCTTCCGAAAGAGCACGATAGCCCCCCTTCGCCTTGAAGCCTAAAATCATTAGCAAGAAACAAAGCGCCATCACAAAAGGAACCAACGCGGTCACTTTAATCGCTGACCGACTCCCCACCAAACCAGCCTCGACCACAGGAGCGGCATCAACTTCTTGGAATTCTTTATTCTCTGCAGCCCAAGCATCAAGCTCACGTAGATTAGCGAATTGTTTAGAATCCCAAGTTCCATTTTCTTGGGCAATCTTCTTATCTGTCCCGATTGCATTATCATAATCGGTCACAGCGGCAACCTTTTGACCATTAAGCCCAGTAACTTCTTTAAAGAAAAGAAACCCATTTGGAGCATCTGCTTTTATCCGATCAAAGGTTTCTGGAGCCTCTTCTTGGAGGGCCTCAGAAGCAAATCTGTCTTGCTTATAACCTATACCAGGCCCTCCCAGGAGTCCGGCCGAGGTCATTCCGGCAAAACCCAAAATCGACATCGCAAGAGTTGCCGAGGTTGGGAAACGTTCGCCCACTACGCCAAGCATCGTCGGCCAAAGGAAGGTCTTTCCAATTCCGTAAATAGTAACGGCTACAACCATCATAACAGCACCGCTTGAGCTCCCAATGAGATACAACCCAAGGGCTCCTAAGAGAGCACTGACTAAAAGAAGGCCTAACGAAGAAATACGATGGACAATGGGTCCTGCAAAGAAGCGTAAAACAAACATTAATGAAGATGCATAGATCAGGAGCATTAGCCCTTTGGACTCACTTTCTAGAATACTTCCCGTAATTTTGGGAATCCAACTGTCAGTTCCTAGTTCCACATACCCGACCATCGCATGGACGACGACTAGGAAGAGGAAGAAAGGGACCAGACATTTTTTAAACATCCCACCGTATGAGATCGCGCCAGCCTGTGCTGCAGTTTTCGGAAATTTCTCAGTAACTGCAAAATATCCGTAAATTGCCGCTGGTACTAGATAGAGTGCCAAGAGAATTTCCCAAGCAATTCCCCCGCCGATAAGTAGAGCAATTAAACCTCCGAGGACTAAACCACCAGGCCATCCGGCATGCAAAAGGTTTAAGTAATGCGTCTTTTCATTCGGATACAGATCAGAGGTCAGCGGATTAATCACTCCTTCACAAATCCCGTTCCCTACCGCAAAAATGAAGGAGGACCAAAACAAGATTTGATACGTTGCATCTTTCCCTGCTGAGTTAAAAACCGGAGTTGCAAAAAATAACATGATCGCGGAAACCACGTGGCAGATAAAAGCGATCAAAAGGAGTTTTTTATAGCCTACTTTATCAATAACAAATCCAGTCAAAAGGATGACGATTCCGAACCCCAGAAGCCCACCACCAGTAATCTGCCCTAACTCTGTAAAGGTAAAACCGTATTTTGCAGACCAAGTGTTCAACAATCCACCGCGAACAGCGAAGCCAATTCCCGCAGCTACAAGAGCAAGGAAGCCTGCCATAAGCAGCTTTCGTTCATTAATTTGTTTTGATTCAGACATTTCTAATTTCGTTACACAATTCCTTTTAAAAGGATGGAGAAGGATTCTCTCTATTCTTCACCACAACACAAGTCTAGGATTTCACCATTTACGGTCTTCACCGACTGATTTCTCATAAAAAGAGGCAGGACCACTTGATCCTGCCTTCTCTTTTCTGAGATTCCACCGTTCGTTAAATTTAAATTGTATTTAC
>CALFVL010000122.1 GCA_937928425.1 uncultured Verrucomicrobiales bacterium | reverse complement strand
CAGAAGCTCCTTAAGGAGGCCTCCACGATGGTGAAAGACCAGATTGGCCGGGCAACGGGGATTCTCACCCATGCTCATATTATCTCTTCTAAGGAAGCTCTAAATTACTTGTCCATGCTACGCCTCGGAGCTGATCTAGAAATCATCCCTAAAAGCTTAGTCGAAGTCTGCGACCGCTTGTTTATGGAAACCCAGCCCGCTCATTTACAGTGGAGTGCTGGTCAGAAACTCGACCCCGAAGCACGCGACATCATGCGTGCACGGATGATCCGTGAGCATTTGCATTCCTTCCTCCCGCCTGCTATCAATATTGCAGGAAAAAAAGACTAATGGAGCCCCTAAACCTGAAAGAATTCCCATGAATAATTTTACCCCTCGCGCACAGCAAGTTTTAGCCTTAGCTCGGAAAGAGGCTGATCGCTTTAATCACAACTACATCGGCACAGAGCATGTCCTTCTTGGCCTCATCAAACTTGGGCAGGGAGTGGCCGTAAGTGTCCTCCAGCGCATGGGCTTAGACCTGGAGTCCCTTCGCATGGAAGTGGAAAAAGAAGTGGGAGCTGGTCCAGAGCAAAAGACCTCGGCAAATATTCCTTACACTCCAAGGGTTAAAAAGGTTCTCGCCCTTGCTAATAAGGAGGCCAAGCAGCTCAATCATTCCTACGTAGGGACTGAGCACATTCTTCTAGGACTTCTCAGAGAAGGCGAGGGGATGGCCGCCCGCGTTCTCACAAATCTCCAAGTCGATCTACAAACGACGCGTAACGAAGTGCTCGCTGAAATCGACCCGAATTTTTCGGCTGACGAGGATAACTTCAGCGCCGACTCAGATGACGACTTCGACTTCGAGGATGAAGATGATGGCGACTTAGATGAGGATGGTAATGGCCAATCGAAGGCGAAGACGAAGACTCCAGCCCTCAAAGCCTTCGGTCGCGACCTCACGAAAATGGCCCAGAATGGCGAGCTCGACCCCGTCATCGGTAGGGCTCCTGAAATCGAGCGGGTCATTCAGATTCTCTGCCGCCGGACTAAGAATAATCCAGTCTTAGTCGGTGAGGCAGGAGTTGGTAAGACCGCGATCGTCGAAGGCTTAGCTCAAGAAATCGCGGCTGGAGATGTCCCTGAAATTCTCCGAGATAAGAAAGTCATCACCCTTGATCTGGCCTTAATGGTCGCAGGGACTAAATACCGAGGGCAATTTGAAGAACGGATCAAGGCAGTCATGGATGAGATCAGAAAGGTCAAGAATGTCATCCTCTTCATTGATGAACTTCACACCATTGTGGGCGCGGGATCGGCGGAAGGAGCCATGGATGCTTCTAATATTATCAAGCCCGCGCTCAGCCGTGCGGAGCTTCAGTGCATCGGCGCCACCACCATGAATGAGTTCCGCAAACACATAGAAAAAGATTCCGCTTTAGAACGCCGCTTCCAGCAAGTGAAGGTGAATGAGCCTTCTACGGAAGATGCCATCGCGATTATGAAAGGCTTAAGAGAAAAGTACGAGACACACCATAAGGTGCGCTACACTGATGAGGCTCTAGAAGCCTCGGTGAAGCTAACTTCTCGCTACCTCACCAGCCGCTTCTTACCAGATAAGGCCATCGATGTCGTTGATGAAGCTGGCGCCCGTGCACGTATTAAGACGATGACCCGTCCAGTGGGGCTAAAGGAGTTAGAAGCCCGCATTACAGAGATCAATGATGAGAAGGTCAGTGCCATTAATGATCAGGACTTTGAAAAGGCAGCATCTCTCCGTGATGAAGAAAAATCCACTCGCCAAGAACTCGATGAAAAGATCGAGGGCTGGCGTGGCGAGAGCGAAGAGAAGGTCGTGGACATTATCGAAGATGACATCATGGCGGTCGTTTCTAAATGGACTGGTGTTCCCTTACAGCGGATGGAGCAAAAGGAAGCTGCTAAGTTACTGAAGATGGAAGAGGACCTGAAGAAAACGGTCATCGGCCAGGACGAGGCTGTGATCTCGATTTCAAAAGCCCTCCGCCGTTCTCGTGCAGATTTGAAAGATCCTCGTCGCCCTATTGGCTCTTTCCTTTTCCTCGGACCCACCGGAGTGGGTAAGACCTATCTTGCTCGAAATCTCGCGAACTTCATGTTCGGTGATCCTGAATCTCTTATTCAGATCGATATGTCTGAATACATGGAGAAGTTCAGTGCCAGCCGCCTTATTGGATCGCCGCCGGGATACGTCGGTTATGAAGAGGGTGGACAGCTCTCTGAGGCCGTCCGCCGCCGTCCTTACTCCGTCATCCTCTTTGACGAGGTTGAGAAAGCCCACCCCGACGTCATGAACCTCCTTTTGCAAATTTTAGAAGAGGGGATGATCACCGATAGCTTCGGGCGTAAAATCGACTTCCGTAATACCATCATCATCTTAACCTCTAATGTCGGGGCGGAGAGTATTAAGAGACAGACTTCACTCGGCTTTAACGCGATGTCAGAAGACCAAGCTGACTTCGAGGGCATGAAGGCTAAGATCGACTCCGTGGCGAAGAAGCATTTCCGTCCTGAATTCTTAAACCGGCTTGATGAGTTAGTCGTCTTCCGGATGTTAGAAAAGGAAGCTCTAAATCAGATCGTAGATCTAGAAGTCGCTAAGCTTGTTCAACGACTCGCTGAGAAGGAAATCGAGCTTATCTTAGATCCAGCTGCTCGTGACCTCATCGTCACAGTAGGTTATGATCCTGACTATGGTGCCCGCCCCATGCGCCGTGCCGTAGAACAGCTTTTAGAAGATCCACTTGCCGAGGCCTTACTCGCGGGAGAAGTCAAAGAGGGCGAATGCGTCACCGCAAAAGTCAAGAAAGGGGCCCAGAAGGTTCATTTCACGACCAAGCTTCTTAAAAGAAAGGCGAAGGCTAGCAAAACCGCCTCGTAAGTCGCTAATCGACTTAGGAAAAAGACCTAGGGACTCGTCGAGAAATCATCTATATGGATCGCTTCGACGAGTTCTTCTTGGACCCAGCCACTGAGACCTCCTGGTAGTTCTAGCCTCAGCCATCCTCTCCGCTCGGCCTGAATTTCACAAAGGCTGCCGGCTATATTCTCTCGGACAGGTGTCCCACCAAGATAAGGTTGCCCCAAGAGTGCTGCCTCTTCTGCGCTGACCACCGCAAGTTGAGGCAAGGGCTTAAAGCTCACCTCTTCTGGATAGAAGAAGTAGGCACCCCCTCCTAAGCTGAGAGCTAAAACGGCGACGGAAGCGGAGATTCCCATTAATAACGGTCGTGGATGTGCACGATGTAGAATAAGGCAGGCCGTGAAGATGAGAGCTCCCCAAAGCCCAGCGAACATGAGCTGCTGATAAAATAAGTGGGGGAGGAGACTAAGCCAGTCGAGGCCTTTCTTTTCCCGTGCTTTCAGACCAGGGAGATCTCTAAGAATGGCAGAAGCTTCGCCTCCCTGCGCCTGGTAACGATAAGCCCATAGGGCCGCCTTTGCGGGCTTACCCAGCGCCTTCTCACAGAGTGCAAGGTTATGAAAGTGCTCGGGGGAGGGCTTGGTTTTAAGCTCCCCTAAAAATCGGCTTCGCTCTGCTTTAAAGTCAATGTCCTGACCTTTGACAGGACTGAGTTGTAGGCAGAAAATCCCGAAGATCAGAAGGGGAGAGAGAGTTTTGAGGCGCTTAAGAACCCGATTTTTATCAGGGTCAGGTACGGCTTCTCGGGGTGAGTCAGGACGGAAGCAAAGTTCGTCACGAAGCGAGAAAATTTCCTCAAAACCCTCGCCTCCCCGCCAAGTGGTCACGAACTTAGCGGCTTCTCGGTAGAACTCGACTTGATCGTGTGACTTTCCATCGAGTTCTTGCAGGGCGCTTTGGAACTCTCGAGTAGGCTGGGAGGCTAGGCGATTCGCTTTCAGGCGGGCCCAGATCGCACTGATGATAAGGAGGCTTAGAACCAGAGCCGGAATGATTTGCCAGAGCCAATAAGGGAAGCGCTTTTCCTTGGCAAAGACTCGTAAGCCATTCGTGGAGGGGACTAAGAAAGTTAAAGGCGGATCAGTCGCCCCTTCGACGCTGGGAATCTCTCCTGTCATGACGAGGGGGTGTGCTGGAGAATCTAAGCTGCGGTAGCGTTCTAAAATAGGGTCAAAAAAAACAAAACGATAGGGTGGGAGTGTATCGAGTTTCAGCTTCGGGCGGATGACTTGGGAAAACTCGACTGTTCCAGCACTGGTGCGCCGCTCGCTGCCCGGAGGCTTCGCGATCATATCGAATTGCTTCCACTGCTCTTCGGGATCTAGCAGGAAGGGCCCGGGAAACTGATCTAAGTTTCCACTTCCACTCACCTGAGCTTCCACCGTGAGCGTCTCACCGAGTTTCAGCTCTCTCGTAGAGGTGGAGCTTCTCAGGGTGAAATTCCCCACTGCTCCTGCGAAGCCCGGAGGTGCGGGTTTCGGAAGTGCGCGAACAGTCATTTTGGCCGGAGGAAATTCTATGGGGAAAGCCTGTGCAACGGTTCTGAAACCTCCACGAGCACGCGCCCGCATCTCAAAAATGGCATCGGCCTTACCCGGCCCGATTGCTAATTCTCCTGCCCGTAAGGCATTCAGCGAACTCCGATAAGTGTAAACGAGAAAGCGAATGCCATCGTGATTTAAAATTCCCGTAGGACGGCGATCCGAGGTCGTAAAACGCCAAGCGGCAATCCCGTCTTTCTCCATTTTAATCACCTGCCCATCATGAAGTTTCAGCAGGTAAGGATGTTCATTCGGCACGTAGAGTTTCGCTTCCACGGCCTGAGTTTCTCCCACGTAGGGAGATTTTTTTTCGAGGAAGACCCCCGATAGATAAGGCACGGTATTAGGGCGGATAGTCATGCCTTTCGTGTCGAGAGATGATACGGGAAGCACTCTTAAAGTGATCGCCTTAGAACTCAGAAGTCCTTGCCGAGTCCTGAGCTGAAAAGGGGGGATGGTGAAGGTCCCCGCTTGGTATGCGCTTAGCCCGTATTCAAAGACTTCTTCAATCCGGCGATTGATAATGACGCGGTTTTTCCCCAGCTGAGTGAGCGCCAGTGGTGCTAGTTTCGGAGCATCAGGCCAGTCGATCAGCGTGGCATTTTTCACACTCACTGTGAGTCTTGTTTGCTCGCCGACCACCAGCATGCCGCTGGACAAGCGGACCTCGATTGCAGGTGGTTCTTGGGCCTCTAGGGAAGAGGGAATCACCAGAACTAAACTGAATACCAGAAGGGCAATTTTTATCAAAGCGGACATCAGGTGAGTTCTACCAATCTTGGGCGGCACGTTGGAATGGTCTCCTCACTCGGCGGGGTGCCTTTCCTCCAAAGTCGGCATATTGTTTGAGTAGACGCCGGGCACGTTCCTCGCGAGATTCATTTAATGGCTCTGCCTCGCCTCCTTCTTTAGGTCGCTCGCTTTGGGAACCTGCCTTTCTCGGGGTCTCTTGCTGATTCCCACTTTTTTGTTCTCCATTTTCGTTCTCAGAATTTGCGCTTTCTTGGCCTGGGTCCGAGTCCTGATTCTGACTTTCTTGGTCAGATGCTTCACTCCCTTTCTCTTCTTCTCCTGATTCTGAGTTTTCAGATTCTGACTTTTGATCTTCTTGCCCCTCCTGAGGCTGTTCGCTCTGCTGTTGGTCTTGCTCAGGGTTCTCGTTCTGTTCGCCCTGCTGGTCTTGCTGCTCCTTCTCACCCGGCGAGTTCTGCCCTTCATCTTTATCAGGCGATTCCTCTTCACCCTGCTCACCCTGATTCTGCTCTTGTTCGTCCTCGTCCTCGTTCTCGTTCTTTTCGTTTTCTGATTTTTGACCTTCTTGTTTTTGTTCCTGATTCTGCTCTTGTTCCTGTTTTTCTTGCTCGACTTGGCGGAGGAACGCTCTGACTTGTTCTAAGTTTTTAGAAGCCTTACTGTCGTTCGGGTCTATCACTAAAGCGGCCTCGTACTGTTCTACTGCACCTTGCCATGCTTTCATTTTTTCATCTCCTTCGCGGGGAACTCCTAGATAGAACAGGCTGGTGGCGAGTCCGTAGTGCGCTTGCTGCTGGACCTTAAGATCATCTGAGGCGAGAGCTTCACTAAAGGAGTCTGCTGCGGCTTCCCAACTCTTCGCTT
>CALFVL010000121.1 GCA_937928425.1 uncultured Verrucomicrobiales bacterium | reverse complement strand
ATCGGACTCGCTGGGGAAACCCTCGCCGATCAGCAAATGGCCCGCTTTAAAAACACCCGTGAGCAGAAGCACCTCATCTGCCGCCAAGGCCTCTGGAAATACTCCCGCCACCCTAACTACTTCTTTGAAGCTCTCTTCTGGCTCGGGCTCTCCCTCCTCGCCTGTGCTGCCACTTGGGGATGGCTCTCCCTTAGCGCCCCCCTCCTCATCACCTTCCTCCTCCTAAAAGTCACTGGCGTTCCACCCAGTGAAGCCTCCTCCCTAAAACACAAAGGAGAAGCCTACCGAAATTACCAAAAAACCACCAGCGCCTTCATCCCTCTTCCACCAAAATCATCATGAGCAAGATCGACGACCTACTCGCCAAGGACCTCCTCCCTGATGCCCTCATCCGCATCGGCATCCGTTCACGTCTTAAAGAAACTCTCGCCCCTTTCCAGAAACTCTCCTGCGAGGAAAGACAAACCCTCCTCATGCAGCACATTCGTGAGCTCAAGGACAGCCCCATCGCCATCGCCACCGACGAGGCCAACGCACAACACTATGAGCTCCCCACCGCCTTCTTCCAAAAATGCCTCGGCCCTCACATGAAATACAGCTCCGGCTACTGGGACCCCGGTGTCACTGACATCGCCACCTCAGAAGCCCGCATGCTCGCCCTCTCCTGTGAACGCGCTGAGCTCGAGGACGGGCAACGCATCCTCGAACTTGGCTGCGGCTGGGGTTCCCTCACCCTCTGGATGGCCAAGCATTACCCGAATTCCCAAATCACCGCCGTCTCGAATTCTCGCACCCAGAAAGAATACATCGACGCTCAGGCCAAAGAACGCGGGCTCAGTAACATCGAGGTAAAGACCGAGAACATGATCTTTTATCAAGGTGAGGGCCAAGGCATCTTCGACCGCGTCGTCTCTGTGGAAATGTTTGAGCACATGAAAAACTATGAGCTCCTCCTAAAGCGCATCTCACAGTGGCTCAAACCCGGCGGGAAACTCTTCGTCCACATCTTCACCCACCGTGAATACGCTTACCACTATGAAGCCAAGGACGAGAGTGACTGGATGGCCCTCCATTTCTTCACCGGTGGTCAAATGCCCTCAGATGACCTCCTTCTCTACTTTCAAAAACACCTAAAGATTGAAGACCACTGGCAAGTCAGCGGCCAACATTACCAAAAAACCTCAGAAGCCTGGCTCACCCGCATGGACGCCGCAAAAGCAGAACTCCAGCCCCTCATCGCCCAAACCTACGGCCCCAGCGAAGCGAAAAAATGGTGGGTTTGGTGGCGTTGTTTCTACATGGCCTGTGCTGAGCTCTGGGGCTACCAAAAAGGAAACGAATGGATCGTCTCCCACTACCGCTTCATAAATCCCCAGACCACAGAGTCCACGGATTAGGCCCACTCATCCCCCACCCACCCTAAGAAAGTCTTGCAACTCAGGCGGTCCAAGGGCATTTCAGACACGTTATGCCATCCCAACTTGATAGCCTGAAAGACTTCACCACCGTTGTTGCCGACACCGGAGACTTTGCCTCCATGGAGGAATATAAGCCCCAAGACGCCACCACGAATCCATCCCTCATTCTCCAAGCAGCCAGCAAGCCCGAGTATAAATCACTCGTAGAGAAGGCCGTCGCAGAAAATAAAGACTCCGGACTCAGCGGCCCAGCCCTGACCGAGGCCATCATGGACCGCGTTCTCATCCTCTTCGGGATCGAGATCCTAAAGATCGTTCCCGGCCGCGTCTCCACCGAGGTTGATGCACGCCTCTCCTTCGACACCCAAGCGACCATCGCGAAAGCAAAACAGCTCATCGCCGCCTATGATGCCGAGGGCATTTCTAAGGACCGGATCCTCATCAAAATCGCCTCCACTTGGGAAGGGATTAAGGCCGCCGAGGAGCTGGAAAAAGAAGGCATCCACTGTAATCTCACCCTCCTCTTCGCCTTCGCCCAAGCTGTGGCCTGTGCCGAGGCTAAGGTCCAACTCATCTCACCTTTCGTCGGCCGTATCTACGACTGGTTTAAAAAAGAAAATAACACCGACTACAGCGGGGATGATGATCCCGGCGTCCAGTCAGTCACCAAGATCTATAACTACTATAAGAAGCACGGATACCAGACCGAGGTCATGGGCGCTTCCTTCCGTAATGCTGGTCAAATCACCTCACTCGCAGGTTGCGACCTTCTCACAATCTCACCCGGTCTTCTTGAAGAACTCCAAAATACCGATGGCCCACTTGAGCAAAAACTCAATGCCGCAGCTCCTGACAGCGATCTTGAAAAAATCTCGCTCGATGAAAAAGCCTTCCGCTTCGAGTTCAACGAGGACGCCATGGCCACCGAGAAAACCGCTCAAGGCATCCGTGCCTTCTCTGCTGACATCGTGAAGCTCGAAAAACTGATCGAGTCCATGATCTAAGCATCTCACTCCCTCATCTTCCCAAAAAGCCCGCATCAACAAATGCGGGCTTTTTTCGTAAACCCTCCCCACCGTTCCATTCTCTCCCCCGGACCACTTCCTTTCTCCAAGCCTTCTTACAGGCCGAGATAAGACGACAAAATTTGCCTCTTGTAAATCTGTCGGACATTTTTCTCCTAGACAGCAGAGAATCGGTAATTTAGATTACATTGTCATTACCTAAGAAGTATTCCTTATGATTAAAACCCTCCTCACTCTCGCACTTCTCATAAGTGCCATTTTCCAAGCCACCCCTCTCGCTTTAGGTGCCACTCCCCAAGATAATGCCCCCCAGCCCCGTGCTATCGGGACCGCCATCAGCTCCTTCGAAATATCGAATTCCGACCTCTCGTCCACCGCCGCCATCCTTCACCCCCCTAACACCAGCGCCACCCTCAGCTGGTCCACCACTGGCACCTCCTCAGTGACCATTTCCGGTATCGGCACTGTCAACACCTCAGGATCTGTTTCAGTCCCTATCGGGGCATCCTCCCAGACATTCACCCTCACCGCCACTACCTCCAGCGGGAACCAGACTGCCCAAGTCTCCGCCATCATCGACCCCTCATCCCTACCACCTCTCATCAACGAATTTCTCGCCAACACGAACTCCCGTACCCTCGCTGACGAAGACGGAGACAACGAAGACTGGATCGAAATTCTAAACCCCAACCCCTACGCCATCTCTCTTTCTGGATACCACCTCACCGACAGCCCACTTGATAACACCCGCTGGACCTTCCCCCCTAATACCAGCCTTGAGGCAAATTCCTTCCTCACCATCTTCGCCTCCGGTAAAGATCGCACTAATCCTGCCGCCAACCTCCACACCAATTTCTCCCTCTCCTCCTCCGCTGAGCAACTGACCCTCTTCGCTCCTGACGGCAGCACCCCACTCTCCTCCTTCATCTGGAACATCCCCTTCCCCAGCGGTGTCTCCTTTGGCCCCCACGGATCCCCCCCCAGCAATGAACTCTTCGCCGTACCTAGCCCTAGTGCAGTGAATGCTCCTCCCTTCCACCTCGAAGGAAGAGTCCTCTTCTCCGAGCCTAGCCGCACCTTCTCCTCATCCTTAGCCCTCACTCTCAGCTCAGAAGTCCCCGGTGCAGAAATCCGCTTCACCACTGATAACTCAGTCCCCACTGCAACTTCCACCCTTTACACCAGT